>JADHXR010000160.1 GCA_016782865.1 Phycisphaerae bacterium | reverse complement strand
CATATCATTTTTTCACATGGTTAGCCGCAAAATCTCGATAAGAGGTCTCGTTTTGTGTTTTAAGCCGCTTCGCTGCGATCCCGCCCGAATTTTCAGGCTGCCGGCTGCAGCGTAGGATAACTTTTGACGCGGGCGTCAAAATAGGACTGTTCTACCCTGCTTATCCTTGACATTGACACCAGCACCCTGCTTGAAAAGAGCCTTTGCTATCGCTAAGTCTCCCAATTGCACGGCTTGATGGAGAGAAGTAATCTTTGCGCCTTTATCTAAAAGTAGTTTGATGATTTCTTTATTGCCTTTACTCAAGGCAATATCTAGCGGTGTCTGGCCTGTATTATTCTTAAGGTTCACATCGGCACCGTGTTCTAGAAGCAATGCTACTATCTCATTATAGCCTCCTTCAATGGCGTAGTGTAAAGGCGTGCAACAACCCCAATCTATTGCATTAACCTTAGCGCCCTCATCCAAAAGCAGCTGCGTTACCTTTGTATGTCCGACACGTGCCGCTCGATGAAGGGCGGTTTGAAAAGAAGAATCATCTAAGCTTTCCACGCTAATTCCCTTCTCAACTAGAGTGCTGACCATGTTAACGTCTTCGACAATC
The DNA here is from genome assembly GCA_016782865.1 of Phycisphaerae bacterium. GTDB lineage: Bacteria > Planctomycetota > Phycisphaerae > Sedimentisphaerales > Anaerobacaceae > SG8-4. The sequence goes on along the minus strand of JADHXR010000160.1, from coordinate 17,203 downwards.
ACTGCTTCTTGAAGCGATAGAGGTGGCTCGGATGATTCTGTCAAAGTATAGATGTCCCGACGATCGATACCTTCTTCTTTATGGCGATAAGACGTTGTAAAAATGGCTATGTTTGGCCAGACGCGAGGCACAAGGCCTGTTTTGCGCTTCATTGCTAAATCCAGATGCAATAATGCCAATGGTTCAATATAATCAAAACTAGCATAGAGATGTCTTTTGCTCAGCACAAAAAATCCCTTGTGAAACTCATTGGCTAAAATGTTATCACCAATATGTTGTGCTATCTGGAGATACTCGGGCCTATGTGTCTTTTCGTAAAGCTCCAGGAAGCCAAGAAGGCCATAAACATGAAAGCAAGTAGTATTAATCTTTAAGTTTGGAGTGTGTGATGGCGTTTCTCCAATATCCCCTAAGTTATTTCCCCGGGCTATATCTCTTACCATTTCCCACATGAATTCATCGCCCGTCATATGGTAAGCTACGCTGTAAGCCCAAAAGTAAGGCATATCAGCCGGTATAGCCTTGACAACTAGTCCTTCGGAGCCAGTGCCAGGAGCATTTTTCCACACATATCCCTCCAGATTGGTACCATCCGTGAGTATGGGCACAAAAGAGTTGTCGTTCTTACGGTAAGAGGCCTTACCCCATGCTATAAGCTCTTCCAAGGCCCATCGGGTAAATTCCTCGCCCTCTTCACCGAGCATCTCACCTACCAAAAAAATACTCAACCAAGGGTGAGCTTCCATATCCTCCGGATAATACAAGTACTTGAATTCGACAAAAGGAATGTATGGGAAAAAGGTAGTGTAAGGGTCGACAAAATGTTCCTTCAAATCTTCTCCCATCCGAAAACGGGGATTGTTATATATACCTTTACTGATGCCGGTCTTGGGATGCCGAGCATCAATATAGCGCCCAAGTAGCCGTCTACTCCAGATGAATGGCTGTTCTTCACCTGAAAGCTTGGTCAACGTAATGCCAGCATGGATCAACGAAGAAGCGGTAATCAATGGACCGAATCCCCAAGACAGCTTGCTTTTAAAAAATGTTGGGTACCTCTTGTATTCATGGTTCCACGCCTCCTCCACATCTTCATTAAAGAAGCAAAGACGGTTCATGTCCAGATTCACCCAGTCCAAGATATGGGCTGACCAGAACGATTCAATGAACTGCTTTGTAGCATTTGAATCCACCTCCCACATAAGCTCGTAATAAGGATAATTGCACTTCAAGCTATGGACCTCTTTACCACACTGCCTGTCTGTTTGAGCATCATAAGCAGAGTTTATACCCCAGTAAATCAAACCATTACGACTTCTCAAATTTGCGAACGCATACTCAATCGCCTCCATTGCTGCTTGTTTGTATTTCGGGTCCCCGGTTATCGTACTAAGACCATCCAGGGTACGGAAAAGATTCTGCTGGGACGCAAGATTGGAAAGAACCCATTTCTCGCCGTCCGGACTTATCCACTTCACCGGCTCATGAGTATGGATATTCAGCCCGTCGACAAAAAGCGGGGTATGTTTCGGCCCATAGGTATCCCGACCATACTTAAGCACATTATCGCCAAATTCACGAACAGCATTGAGGTATTTGCTGGTCTCGTTTGGATCGGCTGTTTCTGCGCCGAGGCAGGCGGAGAACTGCCAAATCAGCAATATTCCAAGTGCGGCTTGACTTACAAATCGTCCTCTCATTCTATGTCCTCTCGCTTATCGAACCATAGGCGCTGAGCAAAGATATTCTCTCTATCTTTTCCGGAGTTCCTTGAGCCATTGGTCATGCACTCTGGTTAGCTGCTCGACTACTTCGGGGCGGGTTTCGGCAAGATTTTTCGTTTCGGTGACATCCTCGGCCATGTTGCTCAGGAAATTCTCGACTTGGGGGATTTTTTTGCCTTTGTAGTCTGTTGCCGGGCCGTTGTGAACGAGTTTCCAATCGCCCTGGCGGATCGCCCAGTGTTTGCCGGTTTCCCAATGGAAAACCTCGTGCGGCGACGGGGCATCGTCCGCTTCAATGACCGAGGTGATGCTCTTGCCGTCGATCTTGCGGTCGGGGAGTTTCACGCCGCAATACTCCGCGATCGTGGGCATCCAGTCGATGCTCGCGGCCATCTGGCTGCGCACTGCGCCTTGGGGAATCCGGCCGGGCCATGAGACGATACACGGAACTCTGATGCCGCCTTCCCAGAGTGTAAATTTGTGGCCTCGATAATCGCCCGAGTCACCACCGCCGCCGAAGGTCCGCGACTCCACGGAATGGCCGTGATCGCTGAGGTAAATGATAAGCGTATCGTCGCGCAGACCCAGCTTGTCCAGATGGCCGACAACCTCGCCCACCATCTCATCCATCGTGGAAATAAATTCCGCATACATCCTGCGCGGGGCTTCGAGATGCCGATACTTCTTTCGCCACTTCTGGGTCCCCTGCAACGGATAATGCGGCATGTTGATCGCCCAATAGAGGAAGAACGGCTCATCTTTGCTGCGGTCGATAAATCCCTTGCATTCGTCTACCATGAGATCGCCGAAGAATTCGCCGTCGTGCCAGACCTCTTTGCCATTGCGCCACAGGTCGTGACAGTTGGGCGGCACCCAGTAGAAAAAGTGAGAATAGTTGTCGATGCAGCCACCCATGTGCCCGAACGAGTAGTCGTAGCCCTGTCCGTTGGGCATTGTCTCAGGCGTGTATCCGAGGTGCCACTTGCCGACGTGGCCCGTCGCGTAGCGGGCCGCCTTCATCATCTCGGCGATAGTGACCTGCTCGGTCGACATGCCTTCACCACCCTTGTGAGAAGGTGCGTTGCCCAGGAGCCCGGCATGGCGAGGGTAACGCCCTGTCATCAGCGCCGCCCGCGAGGGCGAGCAAACCGGCGCGCCGACATAGAACTGAGTGAACCGTGTCCCCCGGGCGGCAAGCCGATCCAGGTTTTCCGTGTAGAGGTCTTTTGCGCCGTAGCAGTTAACGTCTATCGTTCCCTGGTCGTCCGTGAAGATCAACACGACGTTGGGCTTGCGCGCGGCGCGGCGTTGGCCGAATACAGCCCTCGGGAGCATCAGCGAACCGGCGGTCATTCCCAATACTCTCAAGAAGTCTCTTCTGGTTTGTTTGTTCATATCTTTGCTCTTTATCTTATTTCATCAGAATCGCCTGATTATCTCCAATGGAAGCACGAGATGCAAGCGCAAGAAACCACATCATGTGTTAAGCTTTAAAACGAAAGATTATTGCCTATGAAAAACTAATATTAATTTCCAACAGAGTACAGTCTTTTAGTTTGCACACAATGTTCTGTTCTTATTGATTAAGTCTGGCTAGTAGTCCTTAAAAGTTCTCATCCATTGTGGCCAGTCTTCCGCCCGAACTCCCCCGGCTTTTGTCCACACATTGGCCGTTCTATAGTTGCTGTGCCACTTCAGAGTCCACATCTCTTTTAGCCCTATTCTTCTGACGGTGATATCCAGGAAGACGATATTCGTCGCGGTATTGTGTCGATTAAGGCCGACGCGCCTCATGTTGTCACCTCGCCAGTGACCGGTTGTGCTGGCCGTGTGGCCCTCGTATTCGGGAGGCAGGTCGATATCGAGCGGCCCGGCGCCGTACCAAGAGCAATCCTGAAACAGCGGAATGTTATTCGTGCCTCTATGGTTGTTTCCCTTCCAGTAATTCTTGTCATCTCGGTCTTCTGTTCTGTTGTAGACCCAGCGGTTGATGCCGTAGCTGCCGTAGTCGATTTGCGCGACGTAGTCGTCATCCAGCGAGCCCCCGCCCCAGGTCCCATAGGTGCCGCCGTTTCTTTCGGCCTTGGCCGCCTCCGGGCAGCACGGGCTAAGCTTGCGGTCCCTGTGCCGGTCCTGCAATATGTACCTCCACCTGCCGCTGCTGTCGCCGTAAGCGAAGTAGCCGTCATTGTCCTGCATATACATCAAGAAGATCGTACCCCACTGGCGCAAGTTCGCCTGACAGCCCACGGCTCTGGCCTGCTTCTTCACCCGCTGCAACGCCGGCATCAATATCGACAGCAATAGGGCGATAATGGCGATCACCACCAGAAGCTCAATCAAGGTAAATCCCGCGGGAGATCCGTCCTTCTGATGCGCACGAATCCCGATTCCTGGCGTCTCAGATTCTTTTCGCTTACGCATGGTGATCCTTCGTCCCCTAACCACATACTTTTTGTTGCCTGCCGTTGTCTTTCTCCGGGCGAAAGCGGCTGCGTGTCCGATATTGTAGCAGAAACGGGCCTGTGATACAACGCGGGAAATACCTTGACGGTTGCTGTTGTGGTTGTAGAAGCGGTTTTTTGTTGACAGAGGATGTATTTACTTATACTATATAGCTCTAAGGACGAATAATAGCAGGGACAGTGCATGGGTTTGTCCTTGCTTGGTGATTGAAACGCCTAATTTGAGGCAATTCGGAGGTAAGGGCAGCCTGAGAAAACTCTTGTCTATATTGGCGGCCGGATCCGGTTCTGTGGTAAGAAAAACGCACTTTTTGGAGAAATTTTGATGTTCAACGGAAAAACAGCCTTAGCGGTTATAGCAGTGGCACTTTGTTCGGTTAACGCCTGTTTTGCTCAAGCTGTAGAAGATAGCTGGGACGAGTTCCTGCACTACACAGTCATCGGCCGATTCGATCTGGCCAAAGGGTACGCACAGGAACTTCTGGCCGGCAATCCCGACCCGGAGAAGCTGCTTGAGCTGAGCAAGGAGAATCCACAGGGATATCAGATTCTTGTCCGAGCCAAAGAGACTGCACCCGATGCCGAGCTGGTCGATCTGTGCGGCCGGGTCCTTGCAATTATCGAGCAGGGAAGGTTCATCCGCCGCTCGGCCCCGGCGATTATCGCCGAGGAGGTCAGAAGGCTCACCAGCACCGAGCGCGGCTGGTTCATCGCCGTTGAGCGGCTGCGCGACGCAGGCGAATACGCGATCCCGTTCATGCTCGATGCGCTGGCCGATTCTTCCCGCGAAGACGAGATGCCGAACATCGTTCGTGCGTTTCCGCGGATCGGCAGAGGTGCGATAAGACCGCTCGCCGCCTCGCTGCAAACCGACAACGTGACAGTCAAGGCCGAGATAATTACTGCGCTGGGTAAAATCGCTTATCCGCAAGCACAGCCCTATCTGAAGTACGTCGTCGAAAAAGACGAATCGGCCAAGCTTCGCACCTTCGCACAGGACAGCCTGAGGCAAATCGATCCCGACGCTCTGCAAATCCCCGCCGCCCAGTTGTTCTACGACTTGGGCGAGAAATACTACTACCACGCTCAGTCGCTGACGCCGACCGAGGACGTCAATTTCGCCAACGTTTGGTTCTGGGACCCCGACAGCGGCAAGCTCGCCCGCGAGCAGGTCGATAACGGTTACTTCAACGAGCTTATGGCGATGCGCTGCTGCGAATGGGCCCTCAAGGCCGACGCCGGCTTCGGCCCCGCTATAGGCCTCTGGCTGGCTGCGTTCTTCAAGGCCGAGTCCGCAGGCGTTGCGAAGATGCCCGACTACTTCGGCGACCGTCACGCAGACGCGCTCGTCTATGCCACCACCGCGGGCGTCGAGTATCTCCATCAGGCGCTCGCCCGCGCAGTCAAGGACAAGAACGCCTACGTCGCGCTCGGCGTAATCGAAGCGCTGGGTACCACCGCAGGCGAGAAATCATTGCTCTACAAGCTTGGGCCCTCTCAGCCGCTGCTGCAGTCACTGACGTTCGGCGACAGAATGGTCCGCTACAGTGCCGCTATAGCGATCGGCTCGGCCGGACCGACTGAAGGATTCGCCGAGAGCAAGCTGGTCACCGCGAACCTCGCCGAAGCTTTGGGCCAGGGCCCGGAGGCCGAGTCCGCAGGCGGCAACGGCTGGAACGCCGAGATCGCCGACAGCTACGCCCTGCGTGCGGCCGAAACCATGTTCAAGCTGGCCTCGACCCGCAACAGGGTCGTCGATCTGTCCGGCGCTCAGGACGCCCTGGTAGCCGGCGTAAGCGACGCTCGCTCGCAGATCCAGATCCTCTCGGGTCAGACCCTGGCTCATCTCGACAGCCCCGGCGCCCAAAGGGCGATAGCCGGCATGGCGCTCGATACAGGCAACGCCGCCGAGGTGCGAATCCTGGCTTTCGATTCGCTTGCGACTTCCGCCAAGCTAAACGCCAACATGCTGCCCGAGACCGTGGTCGACGCGGTCTATGAGTTGATCAGCTCAGACGACACCGACCCCGACCTGCGCAGCGCCGCGGCCGCCGCGTATGGAGCGCTCAATCTGCCCAGCCGAAAGGCAAAAGACCTAATCCTCGACCAGGCAAAAAGCTAAAGGCGCAGCGAGGCAATCAGTAATCAGTAATCAGTAATCATTTAGATGGGTCGAAGGGTGTGTCTTATTTAGCACTTGACAGCGGGCTCGAGAAGGAGCGTCTTATGGGGTCAGAGCCTGATGAATCTGCAAACCCGTCAGTATGAGCAAGCCCTGCTGGAGGACTTCGGCATAAGCGGCGCGCTGGATTACCTGCCTCCCATAGTCGCCTCTGCCGATCTCTGTGGGGAGGTCACGAAAGAGGCCGGCCGGTTGACTGGATTGGCCCCAGGCACACCCGTGGCCGCGGGTATGTTTGACATTGATGCCTGTGGTTTGTCCTCGGGCGTAGTGGACGAAAGCCAGTTGTGCATGATTGTGGGCACTTGGGGAAACAACCAATACATCTCCAAGACACCGGTAGTGGATGAAAATATCTTCATGACCTCCTGCTACAGCATTCCGGGGTATTACCTGATGTTGGAGGGCAGTGCCACATCCGGCAGCAACCTGGAATGGTTTGTGAGTCGGTTCTTTGCGGCGGAAAGAACCATCGCTGAGGAGAAGGGAGGCAGTGTGTATGATCTGTGTAATGAATTGGTGGCATCGACCCAGCCCTCCGAAGGCAATATCATCTTTCTACCCTTCCTATATGGTTCCAACGCCAATCAGAATGCCAAGGCCACCTTCCTCGGGGCACGGAACCATGACGCCAGGAGTTCCCAAGTTGTGCCGATGGAGAAGGAATGGGATGACTTGGTCGTTTGCCACAGCCTCAATGGATGGCATCAGTGGTCTGCCACAGCCTCAATGGATGGCATCAGTGGTCTGTCCCCATAGAGGCAGCAGGAGACTACTATATCCATGTCGAACACGCCTCATGACCAATGTTGATTGTAAGTTTTCCTTGGCGACAAAGAATATTAGAATCATTCCCTAAACGTAATCGCCACTACTCAATCTTACATATGGGCGGTGCCTGGCCCCCGGAACTTGTGTACTGTGAAGTGTCCACTTTGTTTCGTTTCCGGTTGAAGGCTAAGGCCAAAATGATGTCGAAACGAAACGCCCAGCGAAAGCACGTGATGAGACACAACCTATGAGTATTGCATCCAGCCTACAATCGCGTTAAGATGCCACTCGGGACAAGACCAGAGAAACAGCCTTATCTCTAAAGGAGACTGTCAGCCATGAAAGCAACACTTGGAGCCCATTTGGATCCCATGATCCTTGCCCTTGTGGCCGCTGCTCTTGGTCTGGCAGGAGGACCTTCGAAAGGCAGCTTTGAGACCGGCGGGATTCCGAATGATCCGACGTTTCCTGTGGATCGTGCAAACAAATCATCATTAGTCACGATCCAGCCGCTGATACATGCTCCGGCCGATCCCGCCGATTGGCGACCATGGAGAAAAGAGTTGACACTGAGGCGACGGCAAGTTCGAGAACAGATGTCCTACGATGATATGTTGATTGAAATCGTGAGGACTATTGAGGCCGACGGCATTTTTCTTGACACTCTTCACGAAGGAATGAGTGACCTTCGCCCTAAGTTGGATGCCGTTCGGCCAGGCGTCGTTCTGGAGTCTGAGTTGACGCTGCCCGTCGATAGAATACACGACCACCACATGTCCTGGGCGCAATGGTTCAAAGACGGCGAGGCTCCTGGAGTATTGTGGAACGAGTGGTTGGAACGTCGCCACATGATGCACCAGATCAAAAGATGGAATCTCGACCATTCTGAAGAATTGCAGACTGCCTGGATGAACGGCAGCGGCATTTTAGTTTGGGAGAATGTATTTGGGTCCTGGGTAGGCTGGAGCGACAGGGATCACCTGATCTTGAAGGCTATGCTACCCATACAGCGCCGCTTTGCCGATCTCTTCTGTGATGAGCAATGGACCCCTTTGGTTGAAACGGAGAGGGCTGGTGTATATGCGAGCTTGTGGGAGGGACGAGGTCTTCGTTTGTGGACACTGGTCAATCGTTCCCAGGCTTCGGTCAATGGATCGCTGCTCAAAGTGCCGCACGTTGAAGGTGTGAGATATTTTGACCTTTCAGCCGGATGCGAAACAGGTGAGATTCACGATGGAAAGGCCCTGATCAAAGGCACAATCCGTGCCCGCGGGATTGGTGCATTCGTATCGGTCCAAACTGATGCACTGGGAGTCGATTTTGTTGATTTCCTGACCGAACTTGCCGATATTGAGTCCCACGCAAATGCCGGCACCAGTTCCTCTCCCCGCGACGAAATACTTAGCAGCGTCTTTCCCACCAAAAAATATGACAGAGGCCGCATTCCGGACGGTATGGTTCAGATTCCAAGAGCGAATTTGGACATGGACATACGATACAGGAAACGTGAGTGCGGATTTTATCAAGTCTCACAGTTAGGGGCATCTGCACATCCACGTCATGGTCTCCACCAAAGCATCAGTTTCACCAAGAGAGTCAATCTCTCGCCCTATGCAATCGACCTGACGCCGGTAGCCAAACGGCAATTCGCCCGGTTTCTCAAAGCGACAGGCTACAGGCCCGATCATGCGGAGAATTTTCTCAAGCATTGGGTAAACGATGCGCCACCGGTCGGTCTTGAAGATCACCCGGTCGTTTACATAGACCTCAATGACGCAAGGGCCTACGCGAAGTGGGCCGGAAAACGCTTGCCCACCGATGAGGAGTGGCAGTATGCTGCACAGGGTTCGGACAACCGAATGTATCCGTGGGGAAACAAGTTCCAAGAGGATTTGTGCAACAGTGGCAGGACCGGAGGTACAACCAGCGTCAGCAGTTTTCCTGGAGGCCGTTCACCATTCGGTTGCTATGACATGTGCGGCAATGTTTGGGAATGGACCGAAAGCGAACGTGGTGACGGACGAACACGGTTCTGCATTATTCGCGGCGGCTCCTTCTTCAAGGCCGGAGGCTCGCACTGGTATGCAGACGGAGGACCACAACCATGTAACTTTGGAGCAAAGTTCATCCTCATGTGGCCTGGGCTTGACCGTTGCGCTACGGTTGGCTTTCGCTGCGTGGTTGATGTCGCCGATTACTGAACGATCGCATATTATCCCAGTCTGATCCGCGCGTGCCGGCAGACGGCCACCAAGAAGTGACCCTTTCAGTTGTACTGCTGGGACTACTACCGTTATCATGGCACATGAAAAAGACCGAACCGGAAGGTGGACAAATGAACCTAAATAGCAGCCAAACGTTGCCGATGAGGCAACATCTCAAGAGGAGAACGCAATGAGAAGAGCCGTGCGAGTTTTGGGCGTCCTAGTCATTTTAGGCCCTGCTACCACGGGCTGGGCGGAGCAGGACGAGCGGCGCGCCAGCGGGGCCGCGGCGCCGATCGATATTTCAAAGGCCGTCGCGGCGTTCGCGCCCGGTTGGGCCGTACGCGATTGCGGTAACGCCATGGAGCCCGGCCTACGGGACAAATGGGGCGGACGTGCAAATGTGCTCGTCACGCACCCTTTGAACGTGAAGACCCCCTGCGTTCTAAGTCGTAGCGGCAAGATACAGCCGGGAAAGAAGACCTCCCTGGAGTTGACTGTGTGTAACGACAGCCGCGGCGACTGGGATCTGGTGGTTCGGGCCGATGAACGGGAAGTTTTCCGCGAGATGATCGGAGGCTCGGATTGGCGAGATATCAGCATTGATATCTCGAAGTACGGCGGTAAAACTGTCAACCTCACGCTATTCAATCAGCCGACCGGTTGGATGTTTGAAGCGGCATACTGGAGCAAGATCGCAATAGAAACAGAAGTGGAAAATGCCTGGCAGCCCATTGGTTACCTGGACGTGGGCGGACTTCTAGGAGAACGGCTCGCCCTCTGGCGCAATGAACGCCTTTGGTATATGGCGGACGACGGATATCTGCTTTCTGGTTTCGAATCGCGACCAGGCGTTCATCCGTGGCAGGGCGAACATGTCGGCAAATGGCTTCATGCCGCTACGCTGGCCCATCAGCAAACCAGCGGCAACAAACTCGCCAGGAAGTTGCATGAGACGGCCGAGCGGCTGGTGGCGGCGCAGGAAACCAACGGCTATCTGGGCACCTACGCAGAAGAGAAGCGTTTCTACACGGTGCCCGCGGATAAGCGTAGCTGGGATGTCTGGTCGCACCGCTACAATATTTATGGGCTTTTGACGTATGAACGTTTCCATGCTGATCCACACATTGTCAGCGCATGTGAAAGAATGGGGGACTTGTTGATTAAGACGTATGGGCCAGGAGGCGCCGACCTTACGCAAAGCGGAACACGAAAAGGGATATCCTCGTCAACGTTGCTTGAGTCGATAATGATGCTCTACGAAAGAACGCAAGAGGAGCACTTCCTCAAGTTTGCCGAGCACATCGTGGCATGCTCCGAAAGTAACGATGGACTGCGATTGATGGGGGCCATGCTTAACGAGGAGGATATCTCGGGGCCTGGGGAGGGGAAGGCCTACCAGTTGATGGCCAATCAAAGTTCCCGTCCGTATGAATCCAAGATAACCTGCTGTGCATCGAGCGGGCCGAGAGCCCTGGAGATGTTTTCCCAACACCTCGCCGGCGAGATGGAGGCTGGAATAGCCTTGAGCAGTCTTGTTCCTGGAAGCGTGTCCTTGCCGTCTAAACTCGGGAATGCGCATATCACGATTACCGGCGGCTCTCCGGTTAAACCGAGAATGGAAATCCGTTTCGACGCCATTAATGACAAAACCTTTCCGATCTATTTTAGAACGCCCGCGGGTGCACGTTTGAAATCGGTACAGGTAAATGGCGAGACCGTTGCGCCAAGCGCGACGGATCGCGGATTTCAGCAGATAACTCGACAATGGAAAAAGGGAGACACGGTGGCCATTGTGCTTGAGTACCTGCTCGACAGTCAAATTCTGTTCGGGCAGGACAGAAAGAAATGGATCGCGTTTACCTATGGGCCCTGGGCGTTGGCGCAAGAAATACAAGATGGCTTGACCCTTGAAGAACCCTTTAAGGGGCTCGACGTGCAGTCAACAGATCCGCTGTCGTTGCTTTGGCCTATCGATCGGCTCGACGCCGAGCCAGGCGTTAGGATAAAGGGCTCGGGGATTACTCTTGTTCCTTACTTCATGGCTGGAAGCAAGACAACGGGTACTCGCACATATTTTGAGTTATAGCTCACGATTTTAGGTAGACCCAGCTGTTGAAAGGACACGGCGATGAAGAGAGCAACAATTCCAGCATGTAGCGCCTTGATTCTCTTGGGGTTTGTTGTCCAGAGTTGGGCGCAGATGCATGAGATGAAGGATTTGCCGGCAAGTACGCCTCAAGAGATCATTGCGGCAAGTGGGGTCAAGGGCGGGCTTATCGTGCATTCGGGGCGGGGCGGTGCGGTGTCTACCGCCGATTTCGTCCTCAACGACAGCTTCCTGGTGCATGGACTGTATCGCGGCGAAGCCGCTGTTGCGCAGGCGCGCGCTCACATCAAGAAGAAAGGTTTGTATGGCCAGGTGTCGGTTCAATATTGGGACAAGGATTATCTTCCGTATGCGGACAACATGGTAAACCTTCTGGTTGCTGAGAGTCTGATCAAAATTTCCAGAGAAGAAGTAATGCGCGTACTGGTGCCGCTTGGAGTGGCATATATCGGGTCTGACAAGGGCTGGCATAGGATCGTCAAGCCGTGGCCGGGAGAGATCGACGAATGGACCCATTTTCTGCACGGGCCGGACAACAACGCAGTCGCACATGACACTGTCGTTGGCGTACCTAAGCATGTGCAGTGGATCGGTCATCCAAAGTTCGCTCGCAGCCACGAACAGCTGGCAAGCGTCAGTGCCATGGTCTCGGCCAAAGGGCGGATCTTCACCATTGTCGATGAAGGCCTGACGGCTGATATCCGCATGCCGGCAAGGTGGCGTCTGGTAGCCAGGGATGCCTTCAACGGAGTGGTCCTGTGGAAACGCACGATCGATAAATGGTCCGACCACCTGCACGGTTTTCGTTCCGGCCCGCCGGACTTGCCCTTTAGACTCGTGGCGGTGGGGAACCGTGTGTATGTGCCCCTGGGATCTGATAAGCCGGTGACTGCGTTGGATGCCGCGACCGGTGAGGTTGTGATGACGTTCAAGGGATCAGAGCACACGCGGCAGATCATTCATACTGGCAACCGCCTGATCATGCTGACCGGCACCAGCCAGGTGGCAATTCACATGAATCCCGAGCGCAAGGAATCTGCTCGCAGGTCAATCATGGCGGCAGACGTCGAAACGGGAGGTATTCTCTGGCGCAAAGAAACCAGCAAAGAGATGCTGCTCCCCCTGGTGGTATCAGGCGATGCTCTGTTGTATCAGACAAGTAAGCACCTGGTGTGTTTGAAATTGACATCAGGCGATGAGAAGTGGAGGATAGCTCATCCTGTTCATCTCGCTAATCCCAAGAACAGGATGTGGCAGTGGGCATCACCAACGTTGACGGCGCATAACGGCATTGTCTATGTCGCTGACTTTCGGTCGCTCTCGGCGATTTCAGTTGACAACGGCAAAGCCCTCTGGGAGTGTTCAAGCCGGCAAGGATTTTGCTCGCCGCCTGATATTTTCGTCATCGATGAGCTGCTCTGGCGCGGGTATACACCCCAGCGAGGACGTGCCGATTTCGGCGAAGGCCTGGATGCAAGAACCGGGAGGGTGGCCAAGACCATTGTAACGGACAAAGCCTGGACGTACGCCACGTTAGCACATTTTCGTTGCTACCGGGCAAAGGCGACGAGTCGTTTCATCCTGTCCAGCCGGTCAGGCGTAGAGTTCATCGACCTCGAGTCAGGCAAGATAAATCTAAACCACTGGGTGCGCGGCACCTGCCAATATGGGATCATGCCCTGCAACGGTCTCCTGTATGCTCCGCCACATTCCTGTGCCTGTAACATCAAGACGATGTTCCGGGGTATGTGTGCATTGGCCCCCGCGGGAAGAGGTGAGAAGGGTGAAGTAGGAAGGGTGAAAGTGGAAAATCGGCTAATTAGAGGCCCGGCGTATGGGTCTATTTGCACTTCACACCTCACACTTCACACTTCTTCCGACTGGCCAACGTTTCGGCATGACAACGAACGAAGCGGCAGGACGCCAAGCGAGGTGCCGAGCGACCTTCGGCGCGTGTGGGAGACAGAGATAGGCGGTCGGTTATCGAGTCCGGTTACGAGTCGCGGAAAGGTCTTTGTTAGCGAAATCGATGCGCATACGGTTCACGCGCTTGACGCGACAGACGGCGTGGCCCTGTGGTCCTTCACGGCCAATGGCCGCATCGATTCGGCGCCTACGTTTCACGATGGAATGGTTATCTTTGGTTCGGTCGATGGCCGGGTGTATTGTGTGCGCGCGACGGACGGTGCGCTGGTATGGCGTTTCCGCTGTGCTCCCAAGAATCGCCGTATTGTTGTGCACGGACAACTTGAATCAGCTTGGCCCGTTCATGGGAGCGTTCTGGTGAACGACGGAGCGTTAATCGTGGCAGCAGGGCGTTCGTCGTATCTGGACGGTGGTATTCACATCTACCGACTCGATCCGAGGACCGGGAGAAAACTATCGGAAACAGTTGTGCACAGTCCTGATCCGAAAACCGGAGACCAGTTGGCCGGCGGCGTTGATTTGCGAGGCGTGTTGAACGATATCCTGACAGTGTGCGGGGAATCCGTGTATATGCGCCACCTGAAGATTAACTTCGAGACCGGAGACGATCTCCAAATTGGACCGCCTCATCTGTTTGCGCCAATGGGATTTCTGGACGACGACTGGTGGCATCGCTCGTATTGGATCTTTGGGTCCGATCCCGTGTGTATGCCACCTGTGAATGAATCGGGATGGCAAATCTGGCCGCGTGTGGGCAATATGGTTCCATCCGGTCGGATCCTCTCGGTGAGCGAGGAGATGGTGTTTGGCTATGGTCGCGATAAGTATCCTGGCGGAATGGCCGGTCAGATACGCGGGGGAGAGAAGTACCACTTGTTTGCCACCGAAAAGAAGGCCCTTGAACCGCTGCCGAGTTACAAAGACAAGCAGCACCTGCGCTCTTTCAGATCGGGCCAGGCACTCGGATTGGAAGTGACCGAACGGGACAAACAGCATGGCGCACCGAGTCTACACCGTAACTTGTGGAGCCGACCGTCGCCCATCTTTGTCAGGGCACTGGTGTTGGCCGATACTACGCTATTCCTTGCAGGTCCACCTGAACCGGACGACACCAAGCGTGGTGAGTTGATGCTCGATGATGCGGGCAAGGCAGAGGCAGTCTTCGTAGGTCGGCAAGGCGCATCGCTCTGTGCGGTTGCCGCTGCAGACGGGCGACAATTAGCCGAATACAAACTGGAATCTCTCCCGGTTTTTGACGGGATGATAGCGGCTCGTGGCCAACTATTCGTTTCGTTGCAGAACGGTTCGCTTGTGTGCTTCGGCGAATAAGGCAACGAACGCTGAAAAGATACTGTGAGATTCGGCCCTGCCGCCTTCGAGAAGAAGGAGATTGACTTGATGAACCGACTGGATGGAAAGTTAGTAGGCAGACTGGTTGGCAAAAAAGCGAGTCCGAAAAAATGCCCTGCGTTCGCTGAAATGGGCAATTTGCATGTGAAGAATAGTACGCGATCGTTTTCAATGACCGGGTGAAATGTCACGAATGCCTGCCCATTTCTTAGGACACAGGCGTTGGAGATTTGGCTGTTCTATGGTGGTCCGATGTTCACCTGACAAGCACCCACTGTCCTCAAGATAGAGCTTGAGTGCTTCAAGTCTAAAAGATAACATAAGTAACTGCTTTGGAAAATGGTTGAATATCATCATTTGAGCGCTGTATGAATCAATGTACCCTACGTGGTCGGAGTAGTACGTCGACCAGCCGCTCGGGGAAAGGAATATGTCGCTATGCATAAAGGAGAATTGGATTGGAGGGATCTCATGATCCGACGAGATTTTGTTCTCTCCTCGGCAGGTTTTATCACTATGCTCTGCACAGCCGGTGTCTGGGCTGTCCAAAATATCTTTTCCAAGAAGAAGCTTTACAAGTTTGAGTCTGTTAACACAGGTAAGACTTTCGCACCGGTTAATCGAGTCACTCCCGATGACGGATACCACTAGAATATGGAAGCACCAGCCGCAACCCGATGACCTTCACGTTCAGCGCCAACGGAACGGACATCCAGTACACGCCGCTCTCGGACCGTGTGCCCGTTTGGGGCAACGCGGGAGGTCACCCGAACTGGCACCCGGACGGTGAAAAACATATTACGATGCATGAATCCCGACGGCGGGGACAGGCGCTACTGCCTGTTCCGGTACGATGGTTCGACCATGAAGATCCTCTGTCCAAGAATCATGACCTCCTCACCGAGTTCGCCCTGGAATTCATCCACGAAAACAAAAACCGTCCCTTTTTCCTCTACGTTCCCTACTGCATCCCCCACGCGAAGCTCGAAGTCCCGGACCTGGAGTGCTACGCTGACAAGGACTGGCCCGAGGATGCGAAGATCTTCGCCGCCATGATCACGCGGATGGACCGCGACGTCGGGCGAATTCTGGACTTGGCGGACGAACTCGGCATCGGAGGCAAGACGATCGTTTTTTTCTGTTCCGACAACGGCTCGGCCCGCGGCTGGCAGGGTCTTTTCGACAGCTGTGGCCCCCTACGCGAGAAAAAGGGAAGCGTCTACGACGGTGGCATCCGCACACCCATGGTGGTACGCTGGCCCGGCAATGTTCCGGCGAGCAAGACAAGCGAAGCAGTGTGGTACTTCGCAGATTTCTTGCCGACGGCGGCCCAACTCGCCGGTGTCCGGCCACCCGAGAACATCGACGGTATCGGTGTCGCAGAGGCTCTTCACGCGGCGAAACCGCCCAAAAAACTGGCGAGGAAACTCAGGGACCGTTTTCTCTACTGGGAGGCCGCCAGCAAGAAAGGTTTTCGCCAGGCCGTACGCCACGGCGACTGGAAGGCCGTGCGCCACGGGCAAGGCAAAACCCTGGAACTCTACGATCTGAGCAAAGACGTAGGCGAAACGAACGACGTGGCCGCCCAGAATCCTGAGGTCGTAAAGAAGATTGAAAAGTATCTAAAGACCTGCAGGACCGACTCGATCCACTGGCCCTTATCCGACCCAAGGGGCTGAGACATCAGTCAAGAACGTGAGGTAGGACGATGCAATAAAGGATTTTGGAGAAGCTCGAAAATCCGTGAGCAGAACAGGCAGTACTGGCCACATTCTGTAGATGGCCTGAGGAGTGAATTGAGGAGGAACGCTACGACGATTGGGAAGAGCGCAAATACTACGCTGACAGTTTACCGGCCGATGAATTCGGGCAAACTGCCATGGTTTCTTATCCCTCAGGCAAGACCAGGCAGCCCGTGGGCTATCTTTGCCTTTGATCAGTCTCCCCTCGGGGAGTACTATCATTCTTATGATTGAAAGATCAGAGTGCCTATCAGTTATGACTCTACTCGATCGTTCCCGGCATTCGTTTCTGAAAACTTCTGTCGCACTGGCGGCGACAACCGCGCTCATGGCCGGTTTGCTCCAAGCGCAATCGAATGGAGTCAATAGGCCGCTCATTGCCTACGTCGGCACCTTCAGTTCCCCGCTTCGCGATGTGTTGCCAACGCAGGTGGATCTGCCGCCCGGCAACGGTCGCGGCATGCACCTTTTCCAGGTGAATCGCGCCACCGGGGCGATGACGCCCGCCGGCATTGACGAGATGGGAACAAGCCCTAGCTGCCTGGCTTTGAATGCGACCGGAACCCGACTGTATTGTGCCAATGAGACGGATCGCGTGGGGCAGGACAAGGAAGGCACGGTCAGCGCCTTCTCCATCGATCGGGCAGACGGGCATTTGACGTTGCTCAACACCGTCCGCTCCGGCGGCGCCGGTCCGACCTATGTGAGCATCCATCCGTCAGGACGGTT
>JADHXR010000159.1 GCA_016782865.1 Phycisphaerae bacterium | reverse complement strand
GAGCCCGATACTCCGCGTCAACTCGAAATGGCCAAACACTGGTATCATTGGATGCTCTGGGGGCGTCTGGGGTACAATCCGGATCTTAGCAACGACCGATTCATTCAGATCCTGAACGCACATTTTCCTCAGATACCGGCCCGGGACTTATTCACGGCCTGGCAGGAGGCCTCTATGGTTTATCCGGTCACCACGGGCTTTCACTGGGGCAGCCTCGATTTCCAGTGGTATATCGAGGGCTGCTGCAGCAAACCATCTTATGCCCAAACCGCTTCCGGTTTCCATGACATCAACCGGTTCATCACCCTGGGTACGCACCCAGGCTCCGACAACGTAGAGATACCGGACTATGTTGAGGCGGTCTCGTCAGGCAAAAAGGTTGACGGCACCACGCCGATTCAGGTTTCACAACAGCTCCACGCTTGCGCGGACAGGGCTTTGCAGATTCTCGACCGGTTCCCCAAGGTCACGGACAAGGAACTCAAACGCACCTTGGGCGATATCCGGGCCATGGCCTATCTGGGCAAGTACTACGCCCACAAGATCCGCGGCGCTACGGAACTGGCCCTATTTCGTAAGAACAAAAAAGCGGAACACCGCAGCAGCGCCGTTGATGAGATGACCCAAGCCGCCTCGTATTGGGACCGCTATACCAGCACGGCCCTGGACCAATACAATAATCCTATCGACCTAAACCGGGTAATTCTGGTCGACTGGCAGGCCCTGCGCAAAGAAGTCCAGAAAGATATCGCCATTGCCGGAGAGGATCCCCCTAAATAGAAAATCAACAACAAAGAAGATTCTATCATGGCCACATGGGTCATAGAGAACCTGTCATTCAGTGAAGAATGGAAAGGACCTAATCTGATTATACTTCGATAGGAATATCACAATGATCCATTTGGCCAATTTTTCGAGTTTTTTATTGGGTGCGCTCATCCTATTAACATACTCCCTTCCCGTATGGGCAAAAGAGCGGATGCGCGAGGTTGTAATAAGACCTGAAGTGTATCCGCATGCACTACGGAATCCTCTCAAGGGATTTCGTCCGGGCACAAGCCGAGCTTTCAAACACGAGTATGCCACATTGACCCGATGTTACCTGAGATGGAACGAATTGGAGAACGACGAAACTGATACCATCGATAAGATCAAGAAAGTCTGCGATGAGAAGTGGGTGGACATCGAAAAGCACAACATCAAAGTCATACCGCGGGTGTATCTTGATTGGGATAGCAAGAAGGGCAATGAGTACTGGCCGGCAGATATGCAAGCTGGAGACTATAGTAGTGAACAATTCAAAAGACGTGTCATACGTCTGGTTCAGCGCCTTGGTGAATGTTGGGATAATGATCCACGTGTCGCTTGGGTCCAACTGGGTATCATTGGGTACTGGGGTGAACACCACGATCCCTCTCCCGATGATGAGATGCAGAAGTTACTTGGTGATGTGTTCACAGAGGCGTTTAAGAGCAAGAAAGTCACCGTTCGTCACCCCTGGGAATTTACAGACTACGAGTTTGGCATCTACTGGGATTCCTGGGCCCATATCCAGCAAGTGCAATCCCACGGCAAAGGGATCGCCGAACTGAACCTTAATCAGGGCCGATGGAAAACATGTCCAATGGGTGGGGAATGCGCCTATAACTGGGGACGATACGGACAACAACCGGGAGATAACCCAAACGATACACTCCGTGATCCCGAGCATCTGGACTGGCTGCTCTATACAATTCGCTGGCTGCACTGCAACAATCTCGGGTGGGTGGCCAGTTATAATGCGGACGATCCAAAAGTCCAACAGGGAGCCGAACAAGTACAAAAGGCGTTTGGGTATCGCTTTGTTGTCGACGAAGTCCGGTATCCAGCAGTACTCTCAACAGATAGGAGATTCTCTGTTACCTTCAGCGTTCATAACGTAGGATCGGCACCTTTTTACTACGATTGGCCAGTTGAAATCAGCTTGCTGGATCCGAAATCAAAAGAGGTAATCTGGAAGGACACGTTCAAGAAAATGGACATCCCTAGGTGGACACCGGGGGACAAATGGAACGCAGACAGGCAACTGTATGAGGTGGAACCTAAGATCTATCAGATTCATGGCTCATTCATGCTCTCGCCCGATGTTTCGCAAGGTCAATACATTTTGGCTTTGGCGATTCTCGATCCCGCAGGTATGTTGCCGGCAGTGCGTTTCGCCATTCGGAACTACTTAATCGGAGGACGTCACCCCATTGGCTTGGTTGGCGTGAACAGAACAGTGAAGAATACTGATCTGGACTCAGACTGCTTTGCGGATCCTGCAAAGGACAGGACCCTACATTACGAACTATCTAGCAGAAGAAGCGTCCTGACTGGAAATCGGAGCAGATAGCCTGTCCTACGTTTAAGCTTTGGCTACGCCCGAGTGATGCGCCGGCAGATAATGCAAGTTCGGGTAACGTTTCGAGCGACGTGGTAAACTGAAGCCCATATAGGAGATGTTAAATGAAAATAAAGATTATATACTGTTGAAAGGGTTTTTATGATTCGTACCTACTGTTGCATATCCATATTGGTGGTGCTGAATGTGTTGTCCGTCCCCGGTCTGGCGGACATGCGTGTTTTAACCTTGCTTGAGGGTGAAAACTTTTGGGGTGGTTGTGTAACCGACGGTCGGACCGTGCCCTTTGGCGCGGCAGACTTCGAGAGGGACCTTTACGGTGATACACGCGGCAATCAGGCTCAGCCTCTGCTTATTTCCGACCGAGGGCGCTATGTCTGGTGTGAGGAACCATTCAAATTTACCTTTGAGGATGGAACACTCAAGGTTGAGTCACGCGATGGCGACATCAAGACCGGCAAGCCAGGGGATACCCTGCGTGAAACCTTTCAATACGTCAGTCGCGCCTTCTTCCCCAGCAACGGTCAGATTCCTGACGAGTTGCTCTTTGTTAAGCCTCAGTACAACACGTGGATCGAGCTCATCTACGATCAGCGTGAGGATCGCATCCGCAAGTATGCCAAGGACATATTGGGCAATGGATTTCCGGCGGGCGTGCTCATGATCGATGACAACTGGCAGGAGGACTACGGGGTCTGGGAATTCCATCCGGGGCGGTTCTCCAATCCCAAGGACATGATGAACACGCTCCACGGCCAGGGATTTAAAGTCATGCTCTGGATATGCCCCTACTTCAGTCCGGACTGCGAAACTTTCCGCCTGCAGCGAAAGAAGGGCTATTTCCTCAAGGACCAACGCGGTGGCACCTATATCCGCAGTTGGTGGAACGGCTACAGCGCATCGCTGGATCTGACGAATCCAGAGGCCGTGCGCTATTTCCAGGAACGCCTGACCTATCTCGTTGAGGAGTATGGTGTGGACGGCTTCAAACTCGACGCCGGGGATGCCAGTGCCTATCACGATCAGAACATCAAGGCCGTACAGGATATCAGTCCGAATGCCTTTTCGGAACTCTGGGCGCGCCTGGGATTACCCTTTACACTCAATGAGTACCGCGCCTGCTGGAAGTTGGCCGGCCAACCTTTAGCGCAGCGTCTACGTGACAAGGGGCACAACTGGCAGGATTTGCATCAGCTCATCCCAGATGCCTTGGCTCTGGGCTTGATGGGCTATGCCTATATCTGTCCGGATATGATCGGCGGCGGCGAATACTCCTTTTTCTACGGCGATCCCAACAAGCCCTTGGATCAGGAACTCATCGTACGTTCGGCGCAGTGTTCTGCCCTCATGCCCATGATGCAGTTTTCCGTGGCTCCATGGCGTGTGCTCAGCAAGGAGAACATGGCCCTCTGTCGTGACATGGCGCTCCTGCACGAAAGGATGGGCGCAGAGATTTTGTCCCTGGCCCGGGCTTCCGCGCGATCCGGTGAGCCCATGGTCCGTGCCCTGGAATACGGCTATCCGCATCAGGGCTACGCCGGCATTAAGGACCAATTCTTGTTGGGCGAGTCGATCCTGGTGGCTCCCGTCTTGGAAAAAGGCGCCAGGAGCCGAGAGGTTGTCTTCCCCGAGGGCATCTGGCAGGGCGATGACGGCAGTAGGGTGACTGGTCCATGCACGAAAGAAATCGCCGCTCCGCCGGACCGTCTGCCCTGGTATCGTTTGGTGAAATGAACTCACGGTGACACTAATTTGGGTGCAGCGCGCATTGTAGGACGTATCCATGCTTAGACACGGTCTAATCAATGCGACTAATAGTGGAACACGATAATAATTGAAGGGGTTTTTGCATGAAATCCAAAGCAATACGTTCTCAAGGACAAAACAATGCATAAGGTTAGTTTATTACTCTTGTTAACAATTGTCAGGCTGAGTTACGCCGCACAATTCGAATATGATACTGATAGTAAGCAGGTGCAGTTTGCAGTGGATGATATTCAAGCGGCTTTATCTGAGATCCACAAACAAGACATCTCGATTCGCTTTGAAATCGATCCGGCTTTGGGTCAACAGGCTTATGCTATCACAAAGAGTCAAGCAACGGTTCTTGTGAAAGGCGGTGATGCCCTTGGCTTGATGTACGGAGGTCTGGAACTGGCTGAGCAGATTCGGATTTCTAAATCCATAGACCGGATTCAGGAGAGTACCGGGACACCCTTTATCAAACAGCGTGGCTTGAAGTTCAATATCCCACTCGATATTCGGACACCGAGTTATCAGGACGCCGGAGACGCGGCTCAGAACAATATCGTCGAGATGTGGAACTTCGACTTCTGGCGGCAGTATCTCGATGCCATGGCCAGATACCGGTATAATGTATTGACTCTGTGGAATCCGCACCCCTTTCCGTCGATGATCGAATTGAAAGACTATCCGGATATCGCACTCCAGGACGTGTGCGGCACGGCCTTTCCTCTTGATACGGACCGTACGGACGAGTCCGTTGCCAAATTCATTGCGGGCTGCGGCGTGTCACAACAGGTGCTGGACAACTTGATTGTCCTCAAGAAGATGAGCATGCAGGAAAAAATCCAATTCTGGCGCAGGGTCATGCGTTACGCCAAGGACCGTGGCATTGATGTCTACTTCATTACCTGGAACGTCAAACTCAACAGTGTGGCGCCGCCCGGCTGGTATCGGCAGCAACGACTCAAGATGGGTGACAAAGGCAAGTATGGCATCAACAACGATCAGGAAAATCCTCGCACCATCAAGTATCTGCGGGAGTCCGTTAAGCAATTTATCCTGACCTACCCCGATCTGGCGGGGATCGGTGTCACGGCCGGCGAAAATATGGAGAGCCGTGACGACCAGTACGACAAAGAGAAGTGGCTCTGGGCAACCTACGGCCAAGGCGTTCTGGACGCCAAAGAGGTGCAGCCAAAACGTGAGATAAAATTCATCCACCGTTTCTGGGAGAGCGGTGTGGATAAGATGGTAGATGACTTCATCGGAAAATACCCGGACCCAATCAATCTCAGCTTTAAATACGCCCGGGCACGCATGTACGCTACAACGCGTCCGCGATGGTGTGCGCAATTCGTGAAGGAGATCGAACAATACAATCTGAGGACCTGGTGGAATATCCGTAATGACGATATCTTCCACTTCCGTTGGGGAGATCCGGTCTATGCCAGTGAATTCATCAAGAACCTGCCGCCTGAAGACGTGACAGTGGGTTACTATATGGGTTCGGACGGTTACGTATGGGGAAGGGAATTCATCAGTGTACACCCCAACCATCCACGTGATTTGGAGATCCGCAAACACTGGTTCAACTTTATGCTCTGGGGACGCCTGGGATATAATCCCGATCTGGGGGAGACACGTATCAAACGCATCCTTCATCATCACTTCCCTGAAATGAATGTGGAACCTCTATACACGGCCTGGACCCAAGCCTCGCGCATTATCCCACTAAATGAAGTCAGAGGTTCCGATCTTGTCGTTTCCAAGGAGCTCAGTGAACTGCTCTATGACATTGAGGCCATGGGTTATCTTGGTAAATACTACGCTGCCAAGATACGAGGAGGGATTCATCTGCATGCCTTTCAGGTTAGAGGTTCTTTTGATGAAAAGAAGCATGCCGTTCAATGCCTTGAGACTGCTTTGGAGATGTGGAAGGAGTACGCACATGCTGCAACGTGCAACTATAGACCACAGTTCATGGCCAAGGCCCGCACGATTGACTGGACAAGACTGATTGAAGACGTACGAGGGGACATTGAGATCGCTGAAACGGCGACCCAAACCTGCATCCAAGAATTTGCCCCTAATACACAGCTTGCAGCTGACAGCCGACAGCCTACAGCCACTCCTGCACCCACCGTAGAACCAGGTGCACCTATAAGTGTTTACTACGATCGAAATGAAGCTACCATAGTTTTTGCTGCTCAGGATATACAAAAAGTCCTCAGCTCTAAGGGATACCGAGTTCATCTGCAATCCATTGCTAATCTGCTCCCATTACCTGAGCCACTGTATATAGTTATTGCTCAGGACAGCTCTCAAGCAGTATTAAAGCAACTGCAAAATCGGGGCGGTCAAAGTACAGGTACTATGGCAGATTTCACTTGGCAAATGCGTTCAAATTGTATAATATGGGTACATAAGTGTGAGCCTAAGTAGCTGGATACATGATCTGTGATTGAAAAATAAGGGGGTCTGCGATGCAGAATAAGAGACGTGCTGAGGGTTTTACGCTTATAGAGCTACTGGTGGTTATAGCCATCATTGCGCTGTTACTGGCCATCTTGATGCCTGCGTTGCAGAGGGTCAAGAACCAGGCGAAAGCTACCCGGTGTCTGGCCAATCTCAAGCAGATCGGTCTGGCAATGCATGCCTACGCGGGTGACTACGACTATGAGGTGCCGCGGGCCGAGCTGCGCCCGGGCGTCAATATATACACCGGCATAGACATGAGATGGCCCGTCCTGTTCATGCCGTATTTGGGCTCGGTAGCCCGGGGCGTCGAAGACTATTATGAAATCAAGATATATGATTGTCCGAACTATCCGCTCAAAGAGCAAACGGTGGATTATTGCACCAACGCCTTCGATTTGAAGGGCGGTGGCGGTGAGTTCTTCGGGTTCAGCAAGCTGGACGACTTTCCGCGCCAAGCGACCACGATCTATATGGCGGACTACGAGTATATTCCCGACGCAGGCCATATCAAGGTCATATCGAAGGATGATCCTCCGAATGACATGAAGGTTAAGATGCAGTCCCTGGATCTCTGGAATGCGAACCATCTGCCGTCCGCTCCGGACAGCTCCCGGCGCATGGCCCGCGATCGTCATGAGAATTGGGTGAACTGCATGTTCATCGACGGCCATTCCGGCAAGATGGAATCCAGGGAGATCACTGTGGTTGATATGGGCCTGCCGGCAGGTTCTGGGTTGTAGTAGTGGCGCTTGGGCCTCGATGACCGGTCTCCGAATCCACATGGGATATGGTATCCGATGTTTTGTAGATGAAGCTCTGAATATTGAATCGGCAGGAGATATCTTTTGGTGGAGCCTTATTCAAAACGATTTAACACGAGCTGAGAGAGGGTTGATAACGCCGCGGAAGAATGACGGACCCCGGATCTCTTAGTCGAAGTTTTATTGACCTATTTCAGTAGAGGAGGATTATTATGTACAGAAAATCAATTCTGCAGATCTTTGTTGTGCTCTTCTTGATCGCTACTCCGGTCTGCGCCGAGTTCTACGGCATGTCCGACTGGGATTTGCTGATGGAGGGCCCTGATGGCACGTTGGGCAACCCGGGCGTTGTGCAAATAGACGGAAACCCCCCTTATTTATTCAGGGGGTTCACCTTTGCAGACGCAAATATCCCGCTTGAGGACATCGTGGTGGGCGAGGTTACTATGCAGCTGATATCGATCGACCCGGCCCTTCACGATAATCCCGGGGACGTCCAGGATTTCGATCTGGAGAGCGGCCTGCCGCGGAGCGGACAATCGGATCCCAAGATGTATGTTCGGAACTGGGGTGGATCTCCCACCTGGCAGGACACGAACGGTGATTTGTATGACTTCTTCCTGTTCGAGTACGGGCGCAATGACGAATTCACGGTCCAGCCTATCCTGCCCGGCCCGGGCGGCAGCGAGGTTCTGGGTGAGCCCGTGGTCGTGCCTGCGTCCGCCTGGCTTCCGAGCACACCTGGCGAACCGGATATCGACCTAAGCGGCCAGAGTTACAACGGGGGCCAGCCACTCGGCGGCATCGCCTTCAAGGTAACGGACTTGCTGGACGAAAACGGCGGCCCGCTGACCAACGAATCTGTGATCCTGGGCCTCTTGTATACCAACGGCGGAATGGATCCATCCGGCTTCTTCGCCACTAGGGGCGTGCCAAAAGGCCCGGAATCAGCACATGATCCTTCTCCCATAGATACTGCTTTGATGGTACCCTCGGACGTTGTCGTCAGTTGGAGTCCCGGTGCAGATGCAACACAGCACACAGTCTATCTCAGCGCAAATCAGGATGACATCGCTAATGAAGTTGGTGGTGTCACCGTAACCGAGACCAACTACGATCCGGGCGACCTGCAGAACGGTACAACCTACTACTGGAGAGTGGATGCATCTGACGGCACGACCGCCGTCGAAGGTGATGTTTGGAGCTTCACTACTATACCCGCAGGTCAAGGCGGGCTAAATGGAGAGTATATCCAGGGTGCGGATAATCTGGTTGGTATTCCAATACTGACCCGGGTAGATCCTGTTATCGACTTTGACTGGAATACAGAGAGTCCTGGTACAGGCGTAGACCGTGAGGCATTCACGGCGCGCTGGCGGGGTGTGCTGACTATCCCGGCAACGGATACTTACACTCTGATAGCCAACAGCAATGATGGAGTGAGAGTATTCCTTGACGGAGCCGAGATCATCGAAGACTGGAGCACTCATGCTGCACGAGATGCGACTGCTACTCTCGATTTGGAAGAAGGGGCCCATTCAATTCGCGTCGAGTACTTCCAGGATGGCGGAGATGCCGAGTTGCATCTGCTTTGGCAGAGTTCTCGTATAGAGCAGCAGATCATCCCATCAGCGGTGCTCAACTCTATTTTGAGGGCAGAAGTAATCTCACCTACCAATGGTGCCGAGGAGGTCTCGCAGTCGCCGCGGCTTGTATGGCTGCCAATAAGCAGTAATGCCGGACACGATGTTTATTTTGGTGCAGAAGCTGCTGCAGTAGAAGCAGCCGATACGAGTACTATGGACATCTACAAAGGACAGCAGGTCGACACCTCGTATCTTCTTGAGGGTCTGGATCTGAATACAACCTATTACTGGCGGATTGATGAAGTTGTCGGTGGTAACATCAGTAAGGGTAATGTGTGGACCTTCACAACTTCCCAGGCGATTGTTGTTGATGACTTTGAGAACTACACAGACGAGACGCCTAACGAGCTGTGGGGGACCTGGGTGGATGGCATAGGTCCTTCCGGTGATGGTTCAGACGGCAACAAGACAGGCGCCACCGTGGGCAATTGGCCACCACCGATTGCTGAGTCGAATATAGTCCATAGCGGTCGCCAATCCATGCCACTGGAGTACAACAATACTGAAGCCCCGTACCTGTCCGAAGCGCACCACGACTTCGGCATCCCCCAAGATTGGACACAGGCTTTTGGGCAGACGTTAACGACTTTGCAACTGTCATACCGTGCTAACACACCGCCAGGCGAGTTTAGCTATGATTCCAGCAGCGAGACCTATACGATAGGTGGTTCGGGCGAGGGCATTGAAGGCACGTTAGACAGCTTCCGGTTCGCGTATAAGCAGATGACCGGCGATGGCACCTTGACCGTCAGGCTCACCGGGATCACGCGTTTCTCAGACGACACTCACTCCGGGATCATGTTCCGTGAGACCCTGGATCCCGGATCGGCGATGGTTATGCACACCCTGCGAGCAGCGGGTCAGGTATTTGTCAGGTCGCGCGCCACGGCAGGGGCTGCGGCCCAGGACGGTCCCCAGGTGCCGCAGTTCCCGGCGACCCTGGTGATTCCACACTGGATGCGTCTGACACGTACTGGCGATGTGTTCACGGCCGAACACTCCAGCGACGGCCAGACTTGGGAGGCGGTTGGCGATCCTGTGACAGTACCTATGGCCCAGACGGTGTACGTAGGAATGGCCGTGGCAGCAGATCAGCCCGCTGACAGTATGTTGGTGAATTCTTCGGCGTTCAGACATGTCTCTATCGACGGCACTGTGGACCAGCCGGGTCCGCTAGCGAAGGTCTTGGATGTTGGAATGCCAGCCAATTCCGACGAAGAAATGTACGTTATTGTGGAGGACAGCGCGGGCAAGGCCGCCACTGTCGTTAATCCCGAAGGCGATTTCGCAACCAGGGCTTCGAACTGGACAACATGGCAAGTTATGCTAAGTGACGTGGCCGCTGAGGGCGTTGATCTATCTAGGATCCAGCGACTGAAGATCGGAGTAGGCAACAAATTGGCGCCGAGTGCCGGTGGTACAGGTAGAATTTTCATCGACGATATCCGAATATACAGCGAGGCTTTATCACAGGCTGAGATAGAGCTGACCATGAATGAAAGGTAGCTTTTGGCTAGGCGAAATCAGCCGCTGATTGGTACAATATGAATTGCAGGAAAACTACGTAACAGAGTAAGCTGGAGGGCCCACGCCTGAACTCAAAGGTGTGGGCCTGTCTTCTTGGCCTTCGCTGCGTCCAAACGTGAGATACAGATTGTCATTTCCGGATACACACGAATTCCCTTGCAGAATTGCCTCCTTATCGTGTAGACTTGCCGAAACTTCTAGCTGGCAATCACATTATTAGGGAAGGAGTCACTTATGGTCAAGCGTTTGAGAATGTTAGGTTGTGCCGTCTGCATCATGTTGATCGTTGGAGCCTGGAGCCATACTGCGTCGGCCGGGCAGGTTAGCGGGGAACTCAAGAAATGGCACAAAGTCACCGTGACGTTCGATGGGCCTCAGACGAGCGAAATGGCGGATCCCAATCCGTTTCTGGATTATCGGCTCAATGTTACCTTCACACATCAGGGAAGCGGCGAATCCAAGGTTGTCCCGGGTTACTACGCCGCTGATGGTGATGCGGCCAACACCGGCGCCGATTCCGGCAACAAATGGCGCGTCCATTTTGCGCCGGATGCAGTCGGTGACTGGAAGTACAGCGTATCGTTCAGGAAGGGGCCGAATGTCGCCGTCACCGAGGGAAACGACGCGGGCCAAAGCGCGGGCTTCATGGACGGTCAGGCCGGGTCCTTCAGAGTCGGGCCTACGGACAAGACCGGCAGGGACTTCCGCGGAAAGGGCCTGCTGCAGTACGTTGGCAAGCATCACCTTCGCTTTGCCGAGACCGGCGAGTTCTTCCTCAAGTGCGGAGCCGACGCCCCCGAAAACTTCCTGGCCTACGCCGATTTCGACGGCGATTTCAAAACCGACGGCGAAAAAGATAACTTCATAAAGGATTGGGCCCCCCATATCAAAGACTTCAAGCCCGGTGATCCGACCTGGCAGGGCGGCAAGGGAAAAGGCATAATCGGGGCAGTCAACTACTTAGCGTCGAAAGGAATGAACGTCTTTTCGTTCCTGACCATGAACATCGAAGGCGATGATCGAAACGTCTTCCCCTACACCACCTATGACGAGCGTGTGCGTTTGGATGTCTCCCGGCTCGCTCAATGGGAAATTGTCTTTGAGCACGGCACCAGGCTGGGCATGTACCTGCACTTCAAGACGATGGAAACCGAGAACGAGCTTCTTCTCGACAACGGCGACCTGGGCCCGCAGCGCAAACTCTACTACCGCGAGCTGATCGCGCGGTTCAGCCATAACCTGGCGCTCAACTGGAACCTCGGCGAGGAGATCAATGACGCCACGACTGAGCAGAAGGCTGCTTGGGCGAACTACTTCTGGACGCAGGACCCTTATCAGCACCACATAGTCATCCACAACATGGGCGAGCCGCACTACGACCTGCTGGGTGACGCATCGAAGCTGACCGGTTTCTCGCTGCAGACCAACAAACCCGATTTCAGCCAGGTCCACAGGCGGACCCGCGACTATATCGATCGTTCGGTGGCGGCGGGCAAGCCCTGGGTCGTCGCCTGCGACGAGCCCGGCGACGCCAGCCACGGTTTGATCACTGACGCCGAAGACCCAACACGCGACAACGCCCGCAAGAACGCCCTGTGGGGTAACATCATGGCCGGCGGTGCTGGCGTCGAATGGTACTTCGGCTACAAGCACCCGCACAGTGACCTGACCTGTCAGGATTGGCGCACTCGCGAGAAGGTGTGGGATCAGTGCCGCTACGCACTCGAGTTTTTCAAGAAACATGAGATCCCGTTCTGGGAAATGAAGTGCGAAGACGAGATGACCGAAAACACCGAGGACTACGTCCTGTGCAAACCGGGGCGGATATATCTGGTCTATCTCAAGCACGGCGGTAAGGTGGAACTGAGCGCAGCCAGCGGCAACTACAACTATGGCTGGTTCAACCCGCGAACGGGCGACGGTCTCGATGGCCTGCTCCATACAGGCTCGGCCAAGGCCGGGCGAAAGACCGAAGTCACCGCACCCGACAACAACGACTGGCTGCTGGTAATAAAAGGCTCAGGCAGGCTCCAACTCGCCTCCGAGCAGCCTCCTGCCCCTGAGGTCGCCCCCACCGCAGAAGGTACGATTGTTCTAAAGGCTGTTCGGGATTTCCGGATTGTCACCGCCGAAGGCTTTGTCGACGCCTACAAAGACGACGGTCACGATGCCCTGGCAATCGACCCGGGCAAGTATAAAGACAAGTTCGCCGCCGCCGAGGCCAAATTCAGCGGTCAGACGGGTGCCTATGACATCACGCTGACCACGATGGCCGAGACTGACGGCGAGTCCACCTACAAGCTGCTGATCGGCCGCAAGCCCGTGGGGCAGTTTACTAACCCCAGGACGTCCGTGGACTACAAGCCGACACCGAAGACATGGAAGAACGTCTCGGTCGCCAAAGGAGCAACCATCAGGGCCGAGTTCAACACGGCGACCAACAGCAACCAGACGAGCGGACGTATACCTTACGCTCGCGGACGATGGATCGCTCTGACGCTGACTCCTACTGGTGCGAAGAAGGCGCAGACAGCCGCGGGCGACGAAATCTCTTCAGGCAGCATCGAAGCCAGGATATTCGAAGAAACGGGCGGCCTGGTTGCGGTCGAGGCAGAGCATTTCGCCGTCCAGACCGAGACGCAAATGAGAAAATGGTATGTTACCACCGCGGCGCAGACACCGGACGTGTCACCGGACGGCGACGAGAGTCACGCCGATTCGGCCAGCGGAGGCGGCTACATTGAGATACTGCCTGACACGCGGCGAAACCACAGCATGAAACTCATCAACGGCGAGAACTTTTCCAACCAGCCGGGCAAACTGGCCGTGCTGGTATATCCGGTTCGCTTCAAAACACCGGGCCGATACTACGTCTGGGTCCGCGCCTATTCGACCGGCAGCGAAGACAACGGCCTCCATGTCGGCCTTGACGGCACCTGGCCCGAGTCGGGTCAACGCCTGCAGTGGTGCGAGGGTAAAGAGTCGTGGCGCTGGGAGAGCAAGCAGCGAACCGAAGCAGAACACTGCGGCGAACCTTACAAAATCTACCTGGACATCGACAGTGTCGGCCTGCACACGATCGAGTTCTCCATGCGAGAAGACGGCTTCGAATTCGACAAGTGGCTGATGACAAAGGACCGAGGCTTTACCCGCCCCGAAGGCCCCGGCCCTTCCTAAGGACCGTGCATGAAATAACTTGAGACGGCCTTCATACAAACGCTTGAGATGTATAGTCTCGACACTTCACTCATACAGGCGGCAATCGACCTGGCCAATAGCGGTTATGGGGATAGCCCCTGAGATAGGTAGGCGATGGCATTCATGCAGTCCTCGTCCGTCAAGAGGTATGGATCCTTGTCTTGCATGCGACGGAGGTACCGCTGCCAGTCCTGCGCATCTCGCGCGAAGAGCAGGACGGGACGCAAGTCGTGGCAGCGCGAGCACTTGAGATACATGACTCTTCTGCCTAAGGCCGCAGAGCCCTGGTAGGATCGCCCCCGATACGTGACAGAGACTGTGGCGGAGTTAGCCCGGGCCCGTAAACGCCACAACCCACTCAGGGTCACGATGGTTAAGGCGAGGATGAAGAGGAACACCCCTATAGACGGCAGCGCGCTCATGTACTTGCGGTAACGCCGCGCGATGAGGATCTTCACGAGCAGCAGGGCGCAGACCACCACGCCAAGATAGGCATGCAGGCCGATCCACAGGCCTCGGGGCGGCCCGAACCGATTCATGCGCCCGAACATCCCTGCGAGGAACACCAGGTACAGGCCCGTGAAGCCATAGCCGACGACGCGATGCACGCGCTTCTTGCCGGCTGAAGGCGATGACTTGGCTCGGCCCAGGATCTCGGCCATGGTCAGCACGGCCATCAGGCCCAACGCCAGCCAAAACAAGGAAAGCCAGGCCCATCGGTCGAGCGTCATGGGGAGTCCTCCGCAGACCCTAAGAGATCCTCCAAAATGCGGTTGTGCGTCTCGGTGTTGTGTGCCTGGCCATGTTGTGCACGGATAGCATCCCACCTGGCGGTGCCGTAGTACCGGTGACAGCTCAGGCAAGTGCCGCGACGGTCCAGTTTGTGGCGATCCGCCTCGGTCAGCGGCCCCACGGGTGGGGCGTAGGTCATTGTCTGCCTCTGGCGGCCGTCCGGCGTCAACAGCACACTGGGGTCGTGCGGAAACGATGTGGGCAGGATTTGGTCGGTGGTCTTCTGGGCTCCGGGAACGTCACCTGGAACGTGGCGATCGAGCCGAGCAAAGCGTCCCACATCAATGCCGTACCCCATAGCTTGTGGGTCCACGTGACAGCTTTCGCACGAACGAGCCTCACGCTGTATAGTATGGGGCTGTGCCGGGTTAATGGCCAGCCCCGGCAGGTTTTGACTCGAGACGAAATGTTGGTTCAGGGCCACGATGTTGCCCTGCTCATCCACACAGGTGGCGAGCACCTGGCAGCCGGTCGTGCCGGGGGCGATGCGGTTATCTTTATTGCGCACCAGCATGGGGTGTTCCCATCGCTCGAAGGAGCGGGTCTCCTCCACCCGGCCCGGCGTCAGCACGGGGATCTCGTAGCCGCGATCGTCGCGCTGGTCTGCGCGCGCCAGCCAATCCTGCTGCACGCGCTGCCCGCCTGTGGTCTGTCCGCTATAGTCGACCTTGAGATGGCACCCGTAACACTGGGCTATCCAAGGTGAGTGACAGGCATAGCACTCGAGGGTGCGCGTGTGCGGGATGCGGGCCATGGCGATGCCGGGCTTGTCCTGGTTCCACTCCGGGCTCTGATTCAGGGTCTTCAGAAGTGGTATCTCATGCAGGCGTCCTTGTTTGTCCATCAGTTGGGCCCGATCCTGCTGCCGCAGTACATTGCCGAATGGGTTGCCTCGCGCCGTCAGCAGGTATGCCGTGCCTGTAAGGTTCAGCAGGCCTCGGGGCTGGTTTGGCTCCCGGACCAGGCAATCGCCGTAGCCAACCGGTAGCTCCCAGGGGTACTCGTTGGTTGTGCCGTGGCAGTCCGTGCACTCGATCTCTACGGCGTGGTCCGTGGTGGGATAAATATTGCCGTCTCCGTGGACGTCGATCGAGGTGTGGCAGTCGGCGCACTCGAGTTCGTGCGAGCGGTGAACGTCACAGCCAACGGCGATGTAGCGTTTGCCGTGCAGTTTCATCTGGCCATGACCGTCTTTGCGCCACGGTGACTGGAAGGGGGATTCCATCAGGCCCTCGTAGCTCGTGCCGATGCGCTTGCCGCGCGTATGACAACGCGTGCACATGACACTGCCCGGGGCGATGGTGATCTCATGCCTCAACGGCTTGCGGATTTCATCGCGTGACAGAACCTCGTCCGTGCCCTCATAGTACGCATCATTGCTGTAGGGCACGTGGCAACTGGCACAGCCTGCGCCGCGCCGGTCACCTCGCTGGTTCTTACCTGCTCCCCAATTGTGGCATCGGGCACACTCCTTGCGGTAGTAGTCAACCATCATGGCCTTCGGCAGCCCCCAGCGCTCGCGTGCCTGTTCGCTGGTGGGCAGTTGGCTGGCATATTCTCGACGGTCGATGCACCCCTGGGCGATGGCCTCGGCGACCCAGCGGGCATAGGTCTGGGTACCGGTCAGCGGCACGGGTCCCAGAGGGTCGTCGCAGTCGAAGTTGGCATAGGGACGTGTCCCGATCGGGATCAGCCCATTGGCCGCCAGGGCGTTGTTCAGAATCCCCATTTGCGTGGACATCAGGGACCGCTCCACACGGTACACGTGAAAACGCTGGCCCAGGGGATCCGTGGCCGTACTCATCACGTCGATAACCGAGGGGTTCCTACTGTGACACTTGGCACAGCCGCGGCCCTTGGAGCACTCCCACAGGTCCGCTGGATTGCGGATCATACCCTGGTGGGCTGCATCGCGCCGGGCTGCGTCGGCATCACCCTCGTGGCACACCACGCATCCCTTGCCCGGACCGCCGATGTTGCGAATGAAAGCCATCTTGGCATTGATCACTCTGATGTCGCGATGGCAGGCCAGGCATCCCTGCTGCGCGATGCGATCCGGGTTCGCCTCGGCGTACTTATCCAGGCGTGCTGTGCGCCGCTCCCAGATCGCGGCTGCATCGATCTGCTCGCCGCACGAGCAGGCTGGCGTACGATCATCCGCGCCCAGAGTCAGGGTCTGCCCGCACGCAGGACATGCCACGTGGATGACCTCTGGGGTGACCGTAGTCGAGCTCGCTGCCCGCCCGGTGGCTGGGACGCCGAGCAGTGTGACGAACCAGACAGACAGTAGAAGCAAGCTGCGAACACTCATGTGAAACCGTTGTCGATCCACGGGTACACCCTATGTATATGGCAATTATCACGGCCCTCCCACCGACTCAGAGGAGGTTTGTGCCAAGCATCTCCAGGCAAGCTACCATCGGGTACCAGGGTTGTCAAGGGCGAATCCCTTCGACTACGCTCAGGACATGCTTGCGACGAGCAGGGTCCTAATGCAGTCACGGGCCGAATGAGCGCCATTAGCAACACGACAGGCCTGCCAAGCCGGTTTTTCCTCTTGTGCATTGCCGCTAACCGCCTATAATCTGGAGGAACTATGGGCAAAGAGAGATTTGGAAAGGATTTGAGTCATGAAACAGGACTACTTTCATCGTGTTGCGGCCCTGACTCCTACGAAGATGTGGATCAACAATGTTACTACCCAGGAGGCCCAATGGGCCATCGCCGCCGGGGCGATGGGCTGTACTCAGAATCCAGCCTATACGTGGAAGATGTTGAATCACGAGGAGGGGAAAGAGCACGCCTTGGCTCTGCTGGACGAGACTCTGAAAGAAAGCGATGATGACAATCAGGTCGAGTGCATCCTTCAGCGCAAGCTGGTCAAGGGGATCGCGGATGAGTTCATGACTGTGTATGAGAGAACCAACGGCGAGCACGGGTACGTCAGTATCCAGGGCGACCCGATCAATGAGGAGGACCCTCAGGTTATCATCGACGAAGGGCGCAAGAACCGTGCAATGAGTCCGAACATTATGATAAAGATTCCCGCGACCAAGGCGGGCCTCGAGGCGATGGGCGTTCTGATCGAGGAGAACACGCCGCTCAACGCCACAGAGATCATGGGATTGAGCCAGGTTGTAGACGTGTGCGAGATGTACCACAAGATCACCGCCAAAACCAAGACCAAGCCGGTTGCGTACTGCTCCCTGATCACAGGAATCTACGACGAGTGGCTCGGCAAGGAAGTCGAGAGGCTCGGGATCGAGATATCGCCCGACGTTCTCT
>JADHXR010000158.1 GCA_016782865.1 Phycisphaerae bacterium | reverse complement strand
ATACTGTTGACGTGACATTTAGGCTGTTGGAATTCGAGATAACTTCTGCGGCTGATCCCAACGGGACGGTCAGCCCCGACGGCGTCACTGTCGTCACCTACGGCAGCAACCTGGAGCTTGCAGCCGCTCCCAATACGGGCTACCAGGTCGACACATGGTCTCTGGACGGTGTCGAGGCCCAGACAGGCGGAATCAGCTTTACGCTGACCGACATCCAGGCCAATCATACTGTTGACGTGACATTTCGGCTGTTGGAATTCGAGATAACTTCTGCGGCTGATCCCAACGGGACGGTCAGCCCCGACGGCGTCACTGTCGTCACCTACGGCAGCAACCTGGAGCTTACAGCCACTCCCAATACGGGCTACCATGTCGATAAATGGTCTGTCGATGGCGTAGAGGTCCAGACAGGCAACAACAGCTTCACACTGGAAGATATCCAGGCCGCCAAGACAGTCCATGTGACGTTCAGACTGCTCGAATTCGACATTACGGGTATTTCCGGCGAGAACGGGACGATCAGCCCCGACGGCGTCACAATCGCCACCTACGGCAGCGATCTGGCCCTCACAGCTACTCCCGAGGGCGAGTATCTGGTGCGTATATGGTCCGTGGATGGCGATCAGGTACAGATAGGCGGCGAGAGCTATATGCTCACCAACATCATGGCCGATCACTCAGTTAACGTAAGCTTCAGTTTGCTTTACTACGTGATAACACCGTCGGGCGACTCGAACGGCTCGATCGATCCCGACTATCCCATCACCGCAGAGCCCAATGACAGCA
This sequence comes from Phycisphaerae bacterium, assembly GCA_016782865.1. Lineage (GTDB taxonomy): Bacteria > Planctomycetota > Phycisphaerae > Sedimentisphaerales > Anaerobacaceae > SG8-4. The sequence goes on along the minus strand of JADHXR010000158.1, from coordinate 17,179 downwards.
TCTCGTTTTCAGCATCTCCAAACGATGAGTACGATGTGCGCGCATGGTTCGTGGACGGCACGCCGGTACAGTCAGGGGGCGCGAGCTACACACTCAGCGACATCCAGTCCGACCACAGCGTTAGTTTCGCATCCACCCAAATCATGTATACGGTTGACGCTACAGCCGGTCCGGGCGGCTCGGTCAACCCGACAAGAGTTGATGTGCATTCCGGAGGCAACCATGCGTTCACGGCCACTCCCGATGTTGGCTATGAGGTCGACACATGGTCTACGGACAGCATCGCGATCCAGATAGGCGGCGCTACCTATGAGGTCAGTCCGATCGATGCCGATCACACTGTCCACGTTACGTTCAAACAGGTGCGGTGTGATTCTCTTGGCACGTATGAATTTGAGGCCGAAGGGGAGTTCGAGGGCGGCATTATTACCAACAACCCGGCCCAACCGGATGAGGCCCTGGTTATTGTCGAACCGGTGGGCCTCGGGGCGAATCCTGAGAACTTGGTGATGGCAATGCGCAATCGAACCAATAGCGAAGGACAGACGGTCAACGCTCGCGCTAAAGGTACCTTTGCCGAGACCTCTTCCGATGAGATTCTGATATGTTTCAAGTATTTGTTCATGAGCCCGAATGTTGAATTAGCAGTCTACATATCGGATTCACCGGCGCTGCTGGCCGCGGACGATCCCCTACGGGCGCAGCATTACATTGAGGTCGGACGGCTCGCACCTCCGCCCGCCGATCAGGCCGGCTCACCGGGCAGCAACCGCCTTGCAGTTTTCCAGAACATGATCTGGACAGATCATTTGAACTTTGCCGAAGGATTGTACGTCGAACTGGAGTTGATCGGGCAGGGTGCTGATGGACAAGTCTCTGCCGACTCGGGGGCCAGCTCAGTTTATATTGACAGTTGGAGTTCGTCGATACAGTGCAATGGCGTCTGTTTGGACATCAACGGGGACAATTCCGTTGATCAGGCCGATCTTCTGAGAGTCATTGGTGCCTATGGATCTTCTGCAACAGGTGCGACAGCCTGCCTGGAAGGTGTCTTCAGTGCCGACGGTTACGTGGATTCGTACGACATTGCTTCGTGGGATTGGGCGATGAGTTCCGATCAGCGCCTGCTCGGTTACTGTGGGCTTGCTCTTGTGGGTGAGCCCGGCGACAACGGCGTTATGGGTGCTGTTGTGCACGAACCCGAGAATGCCGCTGGTCCGATGCTTCTCGCAAACGTTCCCAGTGATTTGAGCGACCTGTTGATAGCCGGCAAAAGAGGCTCATCAGACGCGGCCGGAAAGCTAAAGGATTCGCTCTATGTCTTTGACAGTGCCGGCCAGTCCGGCGGATCGTTCGCACCGGCGTCAAATCGCTGCAACATCAGCCTTGTCCGGGGACCTGACGGTCAGATTTATCAGCTCAACTCCGAGACAGGTTTGGTGCGGTTGGACGGCACAGACGAAGTGGTCATACCATCGGGACGAATCGAGCTTGCTAACGAGCCTCGCTATGACAAATCCGCAACGGTTTACGTTGGAATTCAAGGCGAAGGCTCAGATTCGTTCGGTCGGCCCATTCTCGATGTCGCTTTCGACGCCGATCATGTCTATATCGTTCCGGTTGTGGTCAATCCTGACGGTGGTGAACCTTACACGGCAGCGGCAAAGCTCAGACTGTCGGCTGGAGGAGACTCGCCGTACGAGCTTGTCGAGCTGTATGACGATGCTCCGCTGCCCAATGACAACCAGTGCAGAGATAATCTGCGGGAAATCGAACTCGACAGCGCCGGCAATCTGTACGTCCTGAACGTGCACTCGCTCAATGAAAGCGATATCTTGTGGAGATACGGAACGGACGGGACCGTTGAGCGTTTGGATTTGGGCAGGCCGGACGGCGGAAGCTATGTACCGGCTCCTGTCGCAATGTACGTCTCGCAAACAACCGGCACGCTGTATCTGGCCTCGGCTGCTTCCAACCAGGCAGATCCGGAGTCGACTGTCGTATACAAGCTCTCCACTCAGGGTGCGCTGGTTCTTGAGAAGTCGATTACAATAGACGGTCTGCATCATGTAACCGGCATGACCGAGGACCCGGCGACAGGGACACTGTGGATCGCCGGCTTTAATATGCACGATATTCCCCAAGATCCTGATCCGACCCAGCCGGCATTCTATTACCCGTATCTGGCATGCATCTCCAATGTTGACGACAGCGTCCAGGTAATACCTCTTTTCGACCCTGCGTCACATGATCTGGGGCTGCCGATGTCAATCCTATGGACAGGTGTCGCCGAGCGGACCCTGGTTCAGTAACACCATGGTGGACGCGCCGTAGATTTCTTTGGCTCGGCCGTCCTCAGAACGTTGGCTCCGCTCGGTGCCGGCTTCGCCCCACCAGGCCGGCATGGGCGGCGCCGACGTAGGCGAGGGTCGTACCGATGAGATGGCGGACTTTGCCTCTTGCCGTGGTCGCACATTCGGTTGGTGACAGGGGACAAAAGCGTCGCTTGGGACTGTGCATGAAATAAATTCTCGAATTTGGGGTCCAAGTGTGCCGTAGATTTGGGTGCGATCGATTGAGTGGAGCCGGAATTGTAGCTATTCTACAGTGAGGATTCCACGATTGCCGAGCAGCCGAAGATGCGGTGCAATTGCCCAGCCAAAACGGCAAGTTATTTCATGCACCGTCCTTAGCCGGGGGTCTTTCCCTCGGCATATTCTTCTGTGACCTCCGAGGCCATTGCCGACCACTGCCACAGCCGCTGAGGTTCGTTCTGCACGGTCGAAAGGTCTTTAGCAATGATCTCAACACAGCAGCCTTCCATCTTTTTGAGTGCATCCTGAAGATCCGCCCTGGCTTTGGCCAGGTCCCATTGTCCCTGGGCGAAAATCGCAGGGTTCGGCTTGTAGGAAATGACATACCTGCCCCGCATTTGCTCTACTGCCCTGTCCAGATCGGCCCAGGGGCTAATGGAGATCTTTCGCAAGTTCGGCACATCCTTCAAGAGGTCGAGCTTGTGGTGCAAAGGCTCACAGCAGCCGTAATAGTTGAGACCGAAACGTTCCATCCATTTGACCTCATATTTCAGGGCAAACTCAGCATGCATCTCGGGCGAGACTTCTGAGAAAATCTGTGCCGCCGCGTTGCCCCAAAGATCAAGGGGCCTGATATGTTCACCGTCAAAATCCTTCGCCGGCAGCTCATCGCTGTAGCCGTAAGCGCCGGAACCCACACGATGGTTGTCATTGTTCATCGAGAGCACATTCAACTCGATATATTGATCCAGCCTGCACAGGTACGCTTCGACGAGCCTATCCATAATGTCACGCACCATTTGCGGCCGCAGGGCCAGGTCCATCAACGCTTGCTGAACTCCCCACCAGCGGATCATCTCGTCCCAGGGGGCAAACCACAGATGCGGAACGCCGCGTTTCTTGACCGGGATGATATCGCCAACGGCATCGCTGACCGCATGAAACCGGGCCTCGGTTTGCTCAAGATCATGGGTGACGATCGGATCTTTGATTTTTTCGATGTCCTTTGGGTCTTTGATCTGCGGGATGAATCCATGAGAGTAGATTGTTCCATCGTTGACGTGGCGCTCTTCGCTGACCTCTTCGATGCCGAATCCCGTGTCACTGACCGCCATGGGACATTCAATCCGGTTCTCCACGACATTGTCGAGCGGCATGTGCTGCCACTGGTAGATCTCCTTGCGAAGTTTCTGCTCGATAAAGCGGGCAAACTCATTCTCGCATTCACACAGTTTGTAGATGCCCAGCTCGTGCCAGGGACGCTCATTCATCCACAGCATCGGCTTGGTTACTTCGAGCCGATTCATTCTCGTCCACATCTGGCGTTTTCGAGCATGAATCGGCAGCGCCGCAATCTCGGCCTTCTTTTCCGCCAGCTTCCTGAGGACGTCTTTTTCTCGTGGGCCCAGTTCAATCATTAAATATCCTCTGAATTCTCCGTCCGCTGCCGATCAATCCAGGTGATAGACCTCTTCCATGTCCTTCCACCATTGCCCCTCTTTCTTATTGGAAAGCGGAATCTGCATCGGATCGGTATGGCTCCACCATTCCTTGATCTTGGGATTGTCGGCCATCTTTTTCATGTCCGCGTCAAAGTCATCGCCCACATATTCGAAGTAAGCGAACAGATAATAATCCCCATCCGGCCACTGCGTCAGGTAGATCGAGTAGTTCTGAATATTGGATTCCTTCAATTGCGCATTGACCTCGGGCCACGGCTGGGCGTGCATCTTCTTGTATTTCTCCAACGCCTCTTCTTTGACACCGATCACGCTGCCGAACCGCTGAACATTCTGTGAACATCCCATCATGAGTCCCGTCAAACAAACAGTTATAGTTGTTGAAACTTTCATGACATCTCCTGTTGACCCGGCTGTCGCCGGAATCGATGCTCTGTGTTCCCAGTCTCCTCTATGGGCAGCTCGGCTTTGATTCGCAGTGACAGGCCCGTGTCTTGAAGTTCAAACAGATGAGCCCTTATGTCACCGCTGTTAGGTTGGTCAAGTGTCATCATACTTGATCCCTCACGGGATGTGCTTTGCTTCCGTGCCATGTCTCGATCCTTCAAAGTTGCGACCGAGAATTCACCGTCCGAGGATCGAGGTCGTCGACGAACCTCTCGGGCGCGCCATATAGCAGTCCCGGCGTGTCGCAGGTGTTCGAAGCATCTTAACGCAATGTCACTCGGTTGTCAAGAAGATGTCCAACTGTCATATTTGCTCAGAAAGTCTTCCCTAATCTCAGCCTGGCCCCAATCATCAAGGATGTCCAGCTCCGTTGCTGACGAAGACTCTTGTTAGGGCGCTTTGACGTCCCTGAACTCTGCACGCCCCCAGGCACCCAGCGGAGAAACTGTAAGACTAACAGTGTACTTGACCGTAGTAGGGTAATCGCAAGACCCAATGACCTTAATGACATCGAAACTGAGAGTCTCAGAATGTGACGCCCCGCTGCGCGAAACATTCTTCATGGCCTGTTCCCCAAGGGCTTGTGCAAGTGAATCGAGGGCGGGCCGAAGTTGTTTCGAAATCCATGTTTCAGCCATTGCTTCATGACCTCTGAGCCTTTCGTGACTTTCTTCGCCTGAACGCTCTTTTCCATCGTGTATTTGGGCAAGCCTCGATTTCCAGTCCTCTTCGTGTTCTTGTCCCTCGGTCATACTTCGTCCCTTTCAAGAAAGCAATGGCACCCCGAGCGGCCAATGCCGTTCAATCTCAGTGCATCCGGCGTAGCTCAGCATAGATGAGATAACGCACGGGTGTGGGGCGGCTGTCAGGACCATCCCACACGATCACGATGTTATACACTTCTAGCCTCAGTTCGTCAACCAATAGACGATTATTTGTCTGTAGAGGCTCTCGATTAGTTTTAGCTTCAAAGTCTGTACTACATTTCGTTCAATTTGTCTGGCCGGTGAATCCATCTGGGACGCCCTAAACGCTCGGGGAGGATTAATCCCAGACGATCTAATAGGGTACGTTGGGCGGCATCTGGCTGAGTAACACAGCTGATCCGGATCTGTTTACCTTCTGAGGTCCCGAGCTGAACATCCGTGCTTTTGATTCGAGCCAACTCTTCATGGACGGTCCGAACACCCCTGCCTAGACCGCTACGCTCCATCCAGATCTGAAACGCCTTCCATAAGGCATAAGCCAGGAATGAGAACAGTATATGACCCTGGACGCGGTGCTCACGCTGGTGCCAGATCGGACGGATTCTCAGGTCTGTCTTCTCGGTACGGAATACCGCCTCTACATCTGTTAGTTGGATATAGGTCTTCCACAGATGTTTGGGCAATTGATCCGTCAAATTAGTCCGGAGCAGATAACAGCCTTCACTTAATTGCGACCAGGCGAGCCAAGCCTCCTGTTTAGACCACTGTAAGCGATAACCACCTGCCAAGCTTGGATCTTCAATCAGATCAGCCTTAAAGCAACCTGAAGCGCGACTATTGTGTCCAAAGAGACGGCCAATGCGTCGTTCTAACTTTGCGCGATCACGCGGTTTGCGGGCTCGCAGCAAATCTCTTTCTATATTCCGCAAACCGGTCTCAATGCGGTCCGCAAACTTTTGATGCATCGCCTGTTCCTTAAGGCGACGATCTTGACTACGACACAATACAAAGGTCTCTTCACTCTCTGGAGACCTAACCATTTTGACGTCAATGCCCTCTTGAACTTCAGTCCAGTCTTGATCCAGAAGATGCTGTTCGAATGATTTGAGCATTCGGCGGGGTGTCCCCACGAGATAAAATCCTTTACGTGAGCGAATAAAGGCCAAATTGTCTTCACTGACCATCCCACGATCCATGACCCAAATCCGGTTCGCTTGGCCATATTTAGCTTCCATCTGAAGAACCATCGCCTCTACGGTCGTAACATCGGAACGATTCCCTGCGAAAACTTCATATGCCAGGGGAAAACCATCTCGTGTAACCACTAAGCCAATGCATACTTGTTTGCAATCCGACCGATGGTCACGACTGTGCCCACGTTGAGCCTGGGGATTGGCTCGGGCTTGTCCCTCAAAATAGGTGCTGGTTACATCATACAACAGAAGATCAAAGTCTTGGGTAAACAACTCACCGACCCGTTGCTTGAGGTGTTGCTCAATCTGTTGTTTCAATGGCAGTACCTTATCCAGTGTGCGATACAGACGGCTATCATTGACTTTCTCAACGTGAACGCCCAGCATGGATGACAAGGCAGTACGGCGGTACCAGGTATCCTCCACATGGAGTTCACTATTGGGTTCGACAAATCGGGCAACGGTCAGAATACAGGCCATTAAGGCCCAGGGAACATCTTCACGACCAATCTCAAGTGCATTCGCAAAGAAGTCATCTAATCCCAAGGTATGCCAGAGCGTTAGGGCCAAGAACACATCTCCAAAATCTCTGGTATTCGTAACGCGTACCGATTTAAGGTCTATCTCGATGGAGTCTGGGACTGGCTCAGAGTCTACGTCATCGCGCGGTGTCTCGAACAGAAGCATTTGTTGCTGGGCCTTTCGGGCGGCGTTACCGTCCAACTGATCTGCTAACCGAGCCCAGCCCTGCTTTTCACAAGGATTGAGTTCTCCTAAATAAGCGACGGTTCGGTGACGTGGCCCCCGGGCGGTTCGATATGATTCGACTAGTTGCCAATATATGTGCTGTTTGCCGTTTTTTCTGCGCGTGCATCGCTTGATAAACATAGCAACTCCAATAACGTTTGCATGCTATTTTCGTCGCTACAAAACCCTGATCAAGAGGGTAGGTCTATACTACATTTAACTGGAAAGAAAAATCGGCACGGACACGAAACAATAGTGGATTTGGCTTCGGAAATATTTTTGGAATTCATTCTACTGACGAACTTGGGCTAGAAGACAGACTATTCCTTGTTGTCAGCCTTATCTTTTTTAATGGCAGCCCGAGCTAGGGCATCCGCGAGTGACTGGGGTGCCTTCTTCCACTTCTCTACTTCTCCTTTCAGAGCAGATACGCGTTGCTCAAGCTGAAAGTTACGCCGTTCAAGTTTGAGAATTTCCCTCTCATATTTAACGGCTTCTTTTTCATGCTTATTCAAAGCCTTTTCAAGTCGCGATTCAAGATCAGCAACTCTCTTCTTAAGCTTGGCATTTTCTTGCCGCAACTTTTACACTTCGTCAGACATCCCTCACTACCTCCCCACGATTGCCCGTGTATAACAATGCACATAACGTTTCCTGATAACACGCTCGAGGACCCCGCGTTTCAGCCGCAAGACGACAATTCAACTATCCTAACAATTGCCTGCCGCAACTCCAAAGGCAAATCCTGCCGCCGCCGGGCCGTCCTGAATCAGCCTACTCTTGTCTGCACCAACATTTGCCCGGCTTGCCCGTCTCATCAAGTTCAAGTCGCATCGTCCGATAACTCCCACTCCATAAGTATGCCTGTAGGACATTCTCCACGCATTATTCTTTCGAGATCGATCAGCAGTTCCTTAAGCTCTCCAAAATCTTTACAGCGAACGGCTTTGCTTGCCAACGCCTCCAACAAGTTGGATTCCTTACTGAACCAACCGTGAAGTCGAATCGCATCCTCACCATAAATCGCCCAAATCAGACTCTTACGCCTGAGCATGCTCAAGAAGCTACTCTGAGGGGGCAACTTGTAGATTCTTATCGCCGAACAGTACGCACCTGCACCGCTGTATTTCACAAATATGCGAATGTCGAAGTCGGGAAAATTTATTATCGCCTGTACGGGACTAAGTCGCTTGATTGTGTTCACGGTTCGTGCATCTCCTATCAGTGGCGAACACCACGCCTGTAGATGCTTCTCGCCCACCACTTTCCAATTCTAACGACTGCCCCCGCAATTCCAAAGACAAATCTCGCCAGTGCTCGATGAAGGAATGGGTGGGACTCCCGCAAGAGACTCCCGGCCCGGCTTCCAGACTCTACAGCCTGACTAAGGCAAGACAGCTTATTGGCCCGGCAACGGCAGTTTCCTCTTAATGCACAGAATGTGGCCCAAATCGTCTAATTCATAAAATTGGGCTCGTATGTCGCCACTATTGGGCTGGTGAACGGCCATCATGAACTTGCCGTCAAAGGTTGTGAAGATCATGCCGTGACCTCCATCGGTCGCTAACAGCGGCTCGTCCACCTGCTCCCACGGCCCGCCCACTTTACCGGTCGTCGAATAAGCCAGGCCCACAGTATATTTGTGCTCGCTAAAACTTGACCAGATCATCAGTAGCTTGCCGGTTCGGGATCGATACAGAAACGCTCCATCAGTGACATAGCCGTGCCGCTTGCCGCCAATGTCGCGAAGGCTCCTGACCCATTTGGCATCTGTTGCTTTGAAAAGCGTAGTGGGTTTACCGACCACACCGGACAGATCGTCCCTCAATTGCACAAGCTCCATCGTGCCGTCAGTGATCTGCACCCACTCGTGACAGAATATCATGTAGGGCACGCCGTCCTCGACCCAGAGCGTCCCGTCCAGGCTCATCCAGTCTTCCGGCGTGTGCGGTTTGTCGGCGAATGGCTCGAACGGCCCCGTTGGAGAGTCGGCAATTAGAATCTGGGTCGCCCGTTTAACATTCTGAGGCCTGCCTTCAGGTGTTGGCAATTTGTCTTTCGATGTGAGTGTTACGAACAGGTAGTATTTTCCCTTGTACTTGTGGACTTCCGGAGCCCATATGCTCTGGTTGGCCCAGGAATCCTCCGGAAAGTGGAAGACCGGTGTCGGCCCTTCCCATATCTGCAAAGCCTCGCTCGTATACACGCCGACGCCACGGCGTGACTTGCCGTCTTTTAGACGCACGCTCATGGACTTGTAGAGGTAATAGGTCCTGGTGGCCGCGTCGGCAAGAATGAAAGGATCTCTTATGTAAAGATCAGCACGATTATGGAGCTTAGTCTCTTGCCCACTCTTTTGCTGCTCGTTAACCACCCCGGCGAAGGCTTCGCGCGCTAGTAATATCAGAACCAGCGTACAGACCATCCTGTGCGTGCAAGGCCTGCTCTTATGTTTTTTCATAAAGCCTTCCTTTCACACATCAGCAACTCGATTCGCCGGATTGTCCACAAGTGCGATTCCTGTACCGCTGTGCCCGAAACTACCCTTACTGACCGAGAGGCTTCTGATACTTGCGCGCGTAGTTGTCCAATTCATCGCCGCGACCGAGGGCGCGGGGATCCTTAGTTTGGACCAGATCTTTCTTGAGCCTCCCAGCCAGGTCGGCCTTGACATTGGCATAGTGGCCCCGGTCGGCAAGATTCTGTAACTGATATGGATCTTCTTTCACATCATACAACTCCTCAGCCGGACGCTTGCCGAAAGCCAGGTCAAAGTAATAAGCGTGGTCCTGCCGATGGTTGCACAGATAGGTCTTGGTTGGTGAGCCATCGCAGTCGCCGAAGCCGCCGGTCGGATCATCATCGGGCCAAACGGGCCCTTCGGGATCGCCCGCAGGCCAACGGTCGGGCGCCAGGTTGTGGATATACAGATACTGCTCTGTGCGGATAGCGCGCATGGGGTAGCCCCAGCCGCCTTTGCGCCCGCCGGGGAAGTGACGCTCGACGCCTGCTACTGCATGATCGCGTTTGGGATCGACCTGACCGGCAGCGCCAGATTGAAGAATCGCAAGGAGGCTACGGCCCGTCATGTTCGCGGGAACGGGTAGGCCGGCGGCTTCCAGAAAGGTCGGAGCGAAGTCCGTGAAGCTTACAAAATCGTCCAGGACGCGACCTGATTTGACTTTGTTGGCCCACCGGATGGCGAGCGGCATATGTATGCCGAACTCGTAACAGGTGGCCTTGGCGCGAGGGAAGGGCATCCCGTTATCAGCGGTGACCACGACAAGGGTGTTGTCAAGTTCCCCGACATCCTCGAGCTTCTTGAGCATCCGGCCCAGATGTTCGTCGAACCACTCGGTATGCACGGCATAGTCAAGCAGATCGCCTCGAATCTCAGCCGAATCCGGATAGAAGGGCGGCAATTCCGCCTCTGAGAGTTTCTTGCCTTCTGCCAAGCCGATTCCCTTCTTGAACACACGGTGCGGGTCCCTGCCGCCGTACCAGAAACAGAACGGTGAACCCGCAGGCCGCTTATCGAGAAAGTCCTCGAAGTTGCCGGCATAATCGATATTCGTGATCCCCTTAGAACCGCTCTGATGGTAGCGCCGGTTGTATTGCGGGCCGGCCGGATTTGTGCTGCGCCCGGCGGCTTTGAAGTCCGTGGGGCCGGCTCCCTTGCCCGTGAAACCAACGTGGTAGCCTCTTGCGGAAAGTATATCGGTGTAGACTCTTAATCCACTCACCCAGGGCGTGTGATTCATGGATGCCTCTTTGAGGCGATAGAACGCCATGCCGGTCAGGACCGATGCGCGGGAAGGATTGCAGGATGGGGCCGAGACAAACGCATTATTAAACAGCACGCCCTCCCGGGCCACTCGGTCAAAGTGCGGAGTATTAACCATCTTGCTGCCGTAGGCGCTGCAACCGAGCCAGGTCTGATCGTCAGAGATGCAGAACAGGATGTTGGGTCTCTTGGCAAGCTCTCGCCGGCTGCCAATTGCAGCCGATTGATTCAAAGCCACAGCGGCAGCACCCGTCAGAGACAGAAATTGTCGTCTGTTTAGCACGTTCACTTCAAGATACCTCCAGTTTGAGTGGATTGTTTTCTACCCTATTACCGCTCAAGTCAGATCCTTTATAGTTTTGCCAACAGTCGGGTGACGCGCTATGGCCGACTGGATCGCCATACGGACCTTGGTGTCGAGGTCATCGAGGAACTGCTTGCTGACTCTCTCTGGTGTCCACCCTCGCCGGTTCTCCTGTGCCCATCGCAGGGCAAATTTCTTGCATTCACTCCGATTGATCAACTTGCCATTTGAAGCCATATTTTTTCTCTTGTCTCTGTTGAGTTGCGAGCCATTGGTAATATAACAACCTCCCACTTGCAGTGTCAACAACTGAGGACAGCAGGCGAATTGAACCAAGGAGGATTGTGTGATACTATGTGGTTGTGGACGAGGTTTGCCGATCCATGCCTTAGACTCGCAGGTATTTGACTTTGAAAGGATTGATCGAATGAAAATGGCTCTTTGTTGTTTTGTGGTGATTGGCGCGAACTTGACAGGCCTTGCACAGCAGAGCCATCGCAATTGGCAAAATGGACCAGCAGATGCGGCTGCTCGAATGAGGTCCTGGGAACATCACGTTAAGCTTAAGGACGAGTCGGTATTCAAAGACTTGAAATGGCGGCAGGCGGGTCCGGCCTTTCAGGGCGGAAGAATCGAGAGCATTACCTGTCCTGCCGGTAATACCTCGACCATTTATGTCGGAGTCGGCTCAGGCAATCTTTGGAAATCGGACAATAACGGCATCACGTGGAAGCCCATCTTTGAAAACGAATCGACATTTGCCGCCGGCTCGGTGGCTGTCTCTGAGTCCGACCCCAATATTGTCTGGGTCGGAACGGGCGAGGTGCTGATGGCTCGCAGTTCATATGCAGGCACGGGGGTATTCAAATCGGTCGACAGCGGCCAAACATGGCAGAACATGGGCCTGCACGACACTTACCATATCGCACGAGTCCTCATCGATCCGCACGATCCGGACGTCGTGTACGTCGCGGCGATAGGTCACAACTATTCCTACAATGAACAAAGGGGGCTATTCAAAACCGTTGACGGCGGCAGGACGTGGGAGAAAGATGGTCAAACGTGGCTTCGCATCAACAATATGCCGATCGCCGAAGTGTACGCCGTCGAAGTGGATATGGCGGACCCCTATAACATCTATATCGGAACTCAGGACAACGCCGCCATTCATGGGCCGAGCGATTACGCACTTACCGACACCGATCCGGAGCCCTGGAAACACATCTATCTGGATCGCTGGGGAGGAGGGGACAGCTATTTCACTTTGGTCGATCCTACGGACCGAAACATCGTGTACTACGAACATCAGTTCGGAGACCTGAGGCGCAAGAACCTCAAGGATGGCTCAGCCAAATCAATAGGACCCCGGGCGCCAAAAGGCGAACCCCCTCTGCAACGCAACTGGATGACGCCGGTTGTCGTATCGCATCACAATCCGTTCACGCTCTATTACGGTGCGAACAAATTGTTCAAATCAATCAACAGAGGAGACAATTGGACTTGTATCAGCCCTGATTTAACGACAAGCCCGGGACCTGAAAAGCAGGGGGACGTTCCGTACGGCACAATTACAATGATCTGTGAGTCTCCGCTCAAACCAGGCTTGATCTATGTCGGAACCGATGACGGCAATGTTCAGATCACCCGCGATGACGGGATCAACTGGACCAAGATAAGCGATGAGCTTGCCGCCAAATGGGTGAGCCGAATTGTCGCATCCGAGCACGAACTTGGAACTGTCTATGTCTCCTTTACGGGATATCGTGAAGACGACTTCGAGAAGTATCTCTACATGTCGAACGATTTCGGCAAGACATGGGAGCCTATAGTCGGAAATCTTCCTTGCGAATCGATTAATGTCGTTGCAGAAGATCACCGGGACAAAGATATTCTATACGTGGGTACAGATCTCGGAGTGTATACCTCTCTCGATAGAGGCAAGACCTGGATTTCGCTCTGCAACTCTCTGCCCACGACGCCCGTACATGACCTGGTTGTCCATCCGAGAGAAAATGAACTGGTCATCGGCACTCACGGCAGAAGCGTCTATATTCTGGATGCCGAGAAGATCAAGTCAAAATCAAAACACATTGGAGACAAGGACTATGAAAACTAAAAACAACCTGCTCGTACTGTTTGCGATGGCAACTGTGGTCGTCGTCCCGGGCACCACCTGCGCGGCGAGATCTCAGGCCGGCGGCGCCGAGAGAACCATGGCTCGCTGGCTCTCGATGGACAAGGACGGGGACGGAAAGATCGCCAAGGACGAGGCCGAGGGCCAACTCAAGGCCAACTTCGAACCCAATGACACAAACAAGGACGGTTTTCTCGACCGTAGCGAATTGAATGGGCTTTCGCAACGACTGTCCAGTGGACGTTCGCAGCAGCAATCGAATCGCTCGCAGGCGGTGCAGCTTGCGGCCGGGGCCAAGCTCGAACGTGATATCGTCTATTCCCAGGTCGGGGGCAGGAAACTGCTTCTCGATCTGTGTCTGCCGGCAAAGGGTTCAGCACCGTCACCCGTAATAGTCTGGGTTCATGGTGGAGGTTGGCGCAACGGCAGCAAGAACGCCGGCAGCCGGGCCCGTGGAATGCTTGACAGGGGCTATGCCGTGGTGGACGCGGGTTATCGTCTCAGCGGTGAAGCAATCTTCCCCGCCCAGGTCGAAGACTGCAAAGCCGCAGTGCGCTGGGTCCGTGCAAACGCGACCAGGTACGGCTTCGATCCGGACCGCATAGGCGCGTGGGGAAGTTCGGCAGGTGGCCACCTCGTCGCATTCATAGGAACGGCGGGTGATGTAAGAGAATTCGACACCGAGACAAACGCTCAATATTCGAGCCGCGTGCAGGCTGTATGTGACTGGTTCGGCCCGACCGATCTTCTGCAGATGGACAGGCACATGATAGAGGGCAGTCGGCTGGTTCACGATGAACCCGGTTCGCCTGAGTCGCTGCTGGTAGGAGGACCCATTCAGAAAGAACCGTATAAATCGTTGGCCGGCAAGGCCAATCCCATCACGTACGTGACAAAAGATGATCCGCCGTTTCTTATCATGCACGGCGACAAAGACATGCTGGTGCCTCTTCATCAAAGCGAACTGCTGCTCGACGCCTTGAAGAAAGCGGGCATCAACGCCTCACTTTATGTTGTCAAAGGCGGAGGCCACGGCCTGCGCGGCGGCCAAGAGAGTCCGGAAAAACTCTTTGAAATGGTGGCCGACTTCTTCGATAAGCATTTGAAGAAGCCAGAGCCTGTAGCTGCCCCTGGAAACCGCAGAGGCGCGAGAAACAGGCCGCAATTGAGGCCGCCAACCTACAGTAATGTCAAGTACGGACCTCACGAGCAAAACGTGATTGATTTCTACAAAGCCGAGTCGGACGTACCGACGCCGGTGGCGGTTTTCATTCACGGCGGAGGGTTCCGCGGGGGCAGCAAGAGGGGTTTGAACGCAGGCACTTTGCGAGAGTTGCTGGATGCCGGGATATCGGTCGCGGCGGTTGAGTATCGCTTTATTTCGCACGCACCGCTGCCGGCGGCACACCACGATTCGCTTCGGGCGCTTCAGTTTATTCGGTCCAAGGCAGATGAATGGAACATCGATAAGAAGCGTTTCGGCGCATTCGGCGGTTCAGCCGGCGCCCAGATATGCATGTGGCTGGCGTTCCACGATGAAATGGCTGATCCGTCAAGTAGCGATCCAGTGAAGCGAGAATCCTCACGGCTCACCTGTGTGGCGACCAGCGGCGGCCAGACTACGATGGACTTCGACTTGTGGATGAAGTGGATTCCAGGCTACGACAAGCCGCATCGGGAAAGAGGCGAAACGTTCGGTAAGATTACCGCCGAGAAACTCCGCACGGTACTGAAGGATATTTCAGCATTGTCCATCCTCACCTCCGACGATCCGCCTATCTTCATGAGCTATGGCATGAAGCCGGGCGATCCCGTGCCGGCGGATGCGAGCAGAGCGCAAGGCTGGAAAGTCCACCACGTAATGTTCGGCATCAAGCTCAAAGAGAAGATGGACGAGTTGGGCCTTGAAGCGGATTTGAAGTATCCGGGCGCTGAGACAAGGTACCGGTCCGATGCTGATTTCTTCATTCGAAAACTCACACCAGGTACTGAATAGTAAGGAATGTGCCATGATAAGAAGAGTATTCATCCTGTTGCTTTTGTCGATTTGTGCTATGCCGGTCTTGGGGCTCTCTCGGACCAGAAACTCTGACCTGCTTATAGTCCAGGACGAGTTGCCTCAAATGCAAGTGCTGGCAAAGTTCCTGCGCGAAGAAGGCAAGCTGTCAATGACAATTGCAGATCAGCAGTCTATGCCTGAAGATCTCTCTGCATACGAGGCGGTGGTCGTCTTCATCCACAAAGACCTGCACGAAAGAACTGAGAAGTCCATCATCGAATACACCAGGAACGGTGGCAAGCTGATATGCCTGCACCACTCGATAAGCAGCAAGAAGGCCCTTAACAAATTCTACTTCGATTTTCTCGGTATGCGCCTGGACAAAGGGCCGGCCGAAGCAGGCGGCTACAAGTGGAGGGCCTGCAGTTGGTCGTTGGTCAACCTGAACTCGCAACACTTTATCACAAATTCCGGCGTTGACTGGGATGAGAAGGTCGCCTACACACCGTCTGACCATCCGAGTTCGGAGCGAAAATATCCGAGCATTACTCTCGGAGCGGACTCCGAAGTCTTTGTCAATCACAAGTTCACGGACGGCAGGGAAAAGACGGTTCTATGCGGCCTGGTCTATCACGATGCGGAAAGCGGCAAGACCTACATGCAGGACAGAGGGGCATGGATCAAGAAACAGGGCAAGGGAACGATAGTCTATTTTCTGCCCGGACATGCGGTGTCGGACTACGAAAACAAGAGCATCTCTCAGATAATTCTAAACGCCATCACGTGGTCCCCGACCCAGGGTCGGTAACTCGAATGTGAGAAGGGCTGGCGGGAACACAATTAATGTTTCTGTGTTACCTGATCTTTATCGAACCGTTATGCGTTTCAAGATAGAGCTTTCCTTCGGCGGTTCCGATCGTCCCAGTCAGCTTTCTCTTACTCACTTTTCCGGCTACCGTGATCGGCAAATCAGTATGGACGGAGCCGTTATGGGTGGATGCATCCACCCGGGCGGAAAAGTTGGGCGGAGACGTGAAGCCGATGCCGCCATTGTAGGTCTCTATCGAAACGTCACAGACAGACGGAGCCGTTTCGGAGTAAACGGCATCAACGCCGCCGTTATGCGTATGCAACCTAGCGTCGCCGGAGATATTCTGACAATTAACGGAACCGTTATGTGTTGTAAGCACGGCCGTGCCGGAGGAATTTTCGGTTGACACCTTACCGTTGTGCGTTGTCGCATTGATATCTCCAGTAATATCGGCGATGCGTACGGCCCCATTGTGGGTAATCAGTTCCAGGTTAGTCTGGTTCGGTATTTGAATGTCGTAGCTGACGCTCACGGATTTATTGGTCAGGCGCGTCGGCTGGTCGATTTTAGCGGTGAGTCCGTTGTCGGAGGGAACGAGGGTTACACTAACCTGGTCGGAGAGTTCCTGGGCCTCTTCGTCGGTTCCCGCCCGAGTGACGATTTTGGCGGTCAGGCTGCATTCGGCGACGTCGGCGCCATGAATAGTGATTGAGCCGTTATGCGTCTTGGCGGCGAAGGTCGAGCCCGGGGACAAAGGGGCCGACAACTCAACCGTGCGCTCATACTTGCCCAGCATGGCACAACCAAGGTTAAGACAACAGCCGGTTACGAGCACGAACAAGCACAGCAGACAACCCAGAGACATTTTTGTGATATGCCGGTCTTTCATCTCATTTTCCTCACGATAAATGGATTCTGCTCAATCCTGTTCGGCACTTGTATTGCTACCTTACAATTTGCTGGCAATCTAGGCAATCTGAACATTAAGAGGTGACCATTTATCGACATTTAGTGGTGTATTTTGCAATGCTGTTTCGGTGCGCGCAGCATAAACCCCAG
>JADHXR010000157.1 GCA_016782865.1 Phycisphaerae bacterium | reverse complement strand
GCGAATACGGCGATTAAGTTAGATGAGACATGCGGGGAAGCCCATTCTGCTTTAGGCTGGATCGCTCTGATGTATGACTGGGACTGGCAAAAAGCCAAACTGAGTCTGGAACGAGCCATCGACCTTAATCCAAACCTCAGCTACGGATACTTTGCTTTTGCCTGGTATTGGGTCGTAGCCGGGCGTTTCGATAAGGCCATCGACATGATGCAAACAGCCGTGACACTTGATCCACATTCACAGGTGCTCAATAATCAACTTGCGAATATGTATAGGTTTTCCGGACAGTTTGAACGAGCTGTTGAACAACGTGAGAAAACGCTGGAACTGGCCCCAGGTTTTGTGCTAGCACTCTCTGATCTGGCGGAGGATTATCTATCCATGTCCATGTACCCGGAGGCGATCGCATCTGTCGAGAAAGCCATGAGTCTCGCCGGCTGCACACCGCCTTTGATTGCGACCCTTGGAAGAGCTTATGCTATTTCAGGCAGGAAAGATGAGGCCGAGATCCTGCTTCAAGAATTACAGGATAAGGGCAAGAGTGAATATGTTTTGCCGATACACTTCGCCGCGCTCTACGGAGACCTCGGAAATACTGATGAAGCTTTTCGGTGGCTCGAAAAAGTCTATCAAGAAAGGCATTACGGCATGTTTTTGCTCAGAATACCTTCGCAGTGGGAGCCTCTCCGCATGGACCCAAGGTTTGACGACCTGCTGGAACGAATGAATTTTCCAGAGTGACGATATTCGGGAACAGCATATCTATTTCTTCTCGGAAGAACTTAACGGGGTACGGTACATTGTCCAGAGATATTGTAAAATGTTGTGGGTAGAATTCTTTTGGACTCAACATAGGAACCGCTTCGCGGACTGTTTTCGTCTTTTCATCAGCCCAGCCTCGAAAGCTTGCCCTTTCAACTCTGTTCAAGGCAGGCTCTGAGAGCAGCCGGTGCGTCAGATTCATTTGGACTATATCTCCAATTGTTTTGAATCGTCGGAAAAAATGAACCGCAGGGCTGCGAAGAGAGACTATGATAAACAGAGTGGATAGATCCGTAGAACAAATTGTCGATGAAATACTGGTTATGGATTGCCAGAGCGGCCGCGTCAAGGCGCTGGAGATACTGGTCTCGCGGTGGCAGAAGCGACTCTGGCGCTATGCCTTTCGTCTGATCGGGGATTCCGAAGCGGCATGGGACATAACCCAGGAGAGCTGGCTGGGCATTATACGTGGGATATCCCGGCTGAACGATCCGGCGAGGTTCAGGCCCTGGGCGTATAAGATTGTCACGAACAAAACACACGATTGGATAAGAAAGAGCATAACCATGAAACAGACAGGCTCCGACCGGTTCGATAAGCTCAGGGCAAAGGAAGTGCAGGACCATCGACAACCTCAGAACAATGACACAGGTGTCAGAGAGTTGCTTGAGAAATTGGACATGAGAAAGAAAGTGGTCCTGAGCCTCTATTACTTTGAGCAGCTTACTGTGCCCGAAATAGGAGCGGCGCTGAAGATTCCGGACGGGACCGTCAAATCACGACTCCACAACGCGAGAAACGAACTCAAAAGACTCTGGCAAAAGCATTGCGAATAAACCTGGCAAAGGAGAAATGAAATGAACGACGAGCAGATCAAGAAGATAATCAACGGGACCTATGACGAACCACGAGAAGACACTATCGGGTCAATGTTGAAAGACTTCTACAATAGAAGGATGCTCTCCATCGTAGTCTTCGTCTGGGTTTGGGGTATTTTCGTTGCTGGCGTGGCAATCTTTGGCGCCGTCAAGTTCTTCGGGACGGACCAGACCAGGTCTCAGATCATGTACGCCGCCATCTTCATTGCCGGCTGTCAGTTTGTGGCTCTTACGAAGATATTCGCGTGGCAGATGATACACAGGAACAGCATCAAAAGAGAAATAAAGAGGCTGGAGCTTCGCATCGCAGCATTAGCCGGGTCTCTTGAGAAGACCGCCGACAAGGATTAACGGCCCTGTGACAGTAGTCTCCGCGCACCAGCCTGGCAGTTTGTCTTCGCACTCACGACGTGGTAGAATCCCGGAGTCTTGATTCCGTGTAATGCGCCTGATGATTCCAGCCAGAATTCTAATCGCAGACAAGCCCCTTGAGAGCCCCTGAGGTCAATATCTGTCTTCTGCTCGTGTGCCTTGTGTTCTCAGGCAAAGAGTATTGGAATATCGAATATCGAACAAGGAATGTCCAATGTCGAAGTGCAAATTTGTGCCTTAGTGGCCCTTGTCATTGACTATTTGCGATCCATTCGACCTTACTCAGGACAGGTTTACTATTGACTATTGTCCGTGCTTTCGCAGAGATGATAGTACTATTTCACTGCCTCTTTTTGTTCTCTGTGGCCCATGTAATTGATTATTGACTAATGATTATTGTTTTCCTTCGTGGTGAATACAAATCAGTGCAATCTGTGACTGTCTTGACTTTTGCCTTTTTACTTCTCCCCGCCCCCTGTGTCCCTTGTAATTGATTATTGACCATTGATTATTGATTATTGCTTCTCTCTGCGTTCTCGGCGCCCTCCATCGACTTCGCTCAGGACGGCGTCTGTGGCCAATAGATCCGTGCTGCAATCCTGCAACTTCTTGTTTTTTGTGCGTGTTTTTCAAGGGGCTGTTGTCTAACTTGTTATGAAAGAATATCTTATAGAAAATATTGACCCCGCGAAAATCCGCGTTAATCTGTGGTTTCAACTTAGTGTTTATTCGTGTTAATTCGTGGTTTCGGTTTTTCGGCTGCGGCCAGGGGTGTCCGAACTAAGAACAATTAGTTGCTCCGGGGCGGTTTTTCCGCTGACATCGAGTGCGGCGCCGGATTATAATAGAGTTTTCAGCGATTTGTCTGTTTTGGAGAGAACGCCAAATGAAAGGGTTTGGAAAATGGAAAGACAAGATTTGACAAGACGGCAATTGCTCGCGGCCGCCTCGGCCGGTTCGCTGGCCGGACTTGCGTCGAGCACTATCGGCACCTACGGGAACGTTACGAACCGGGCAACCAAGCTGGCGATACTTGGCGGCGAACCCGTCAGGAAGAACAAGAGCTGGCCAAGCTGGCCCTACTGGGATGAGAATGTCGTCGATTCGGTGACGAAGACGACCAAGAGCAGGATATGGTGCAGAATTCAATCCAAGTCCGGAACCGTGCCCACTTTCGAGAAGAAGTTCGCCGATCTGGTGGGGGCCAAGTTCTGTGTCGCAACCGGCTCGGGGACCCAGGCGCTGCACACCTGCGTCGAGGCACTTGGAATCGGCCCCGGGGACGAGGTTATCACCTCACCCTATACGGATCCTGGGACGATATCTTCGATCCTGACGGCCCGGGCGCTGCCGGTTATGGCCGACCTGGATTGTGAGTCCTATCAGCTCGATCCCGACGACGTTGAGAGGAAGATCAACGAGAACACCAGAGCGATCATGCCCGTGCATATGGGGGGCCAAGCCGCCGACATGGGCAGGATCATGGAGATTGCGAAAAGGCACGATCTGAAGGTTATCGAAGACGCCGCCCAGGCGCATCTGGCCGAGTACAAGGGCAAGAAGCTTGGGACGATAGGCGACCTCGGGTGTTTCAGCTTTCAGGCGAGCAAAACAATTGCTTGCGGAGAAGGCGGCGGCATTGTCGCCAATGACGAAGAACTGATGGACAAGTGCTACACCGTTCACAATCACGGCACATCGCGCGGGGGGCGGACGGAGGTCGCTGGGCCGAAATACCGGATGAACGAATTCGAGGCCGCGGTGCTGCTCGGCCAATGGCCCGGCATCGAAGAACGCTTCGCCCGGCGCAATGCAAACGCAGCGCATCTGACCGCCAGGCTCAAGGATGTCCCCGGCATTCGGCCTCAGAAGCTATACGAGGGCACTGGCAAGGGCTCGTTCTACCTTTACGCTATGTCGTATCTCAAAGAGCATTTCAACGACGTGGACCGTGACACGTTCCTCAAGGCCCTGCGCGCCGAAGGTGTCAGTCTGAGCCCGTATATCAAGAACGGATTGCACAGGGAGCCTTGGATCGATCACATATTGAGCCGGCCGGTCTATAAGAAGATGTATTCGAAGAGGAGGCTGAAAGAATACCGCCGGCAGTGTGAGTGCCCCAATTGCGATAGGGTCTGCGCGGAGATGGCCATGATCTGGGCGTCGGGGCCTCTGCTGGGAACAAAGGAGGATATGGATGACGTGGCCGACGCCATTATCAAGGTCTACGAGAACCGGGATAAGCTGCGTTCGATCTGATCACTTGCCGGATCTGATTCGACTGATCAGGTCAAGGGCCTGCTCTACCATTATCTCGCCGGCGCCCTTTGCGAGATTCGTGCCGGTCCCGGACTCGTATCCGCCTTCGTCGTAGGCCTTGCCGGGGCAGACATAACCGATCGGATCGTTGGCCAGTGCGATGACAAGCAGTTTCTCCACACCAGCCCTCTGCTTTATCTCCAGGCCTATTTCGACGAGAACCTCGCCAGGCAGTCCCAGGATGTAAACATCGCCGAGCCTGAGTATCTGAAACTCCGTGGTAAGGTGTTTCTTCTCGGCGCCGGCGTCCATGATTCTGTCGGGCGAGAGGTCAGGCTTTAGCGGCATGGTGACCTCGGTTGTCATTGCCTCGATTTCGATCTCGTCTGTGGTCGGTACAAATTGTAGTCGCCTGATGGCCTCGCCGGCGATGGCCTTGCCGATTTGCAGGCGCGCCTGCTTGCCGCGCTTGAGAGGCACGATGTTGCCGGAAGTACCGGGGGTGAAAAGACAGATTCCGCCTTCGGCCTGCTCGACAAGCCGGGTGGTCTGGCCCGGAAAGTCGGCGGATATCGAGTAGAACCAATCGTCAAACCCGCTGCCGCTAACGGCGTGACAGGCGAAATTGATCACCGAGCCGACGATCTTGCCGTCAGAGTCATCGACTCTGAGAATCCAGGCTTGCGGATCGATTGGGCCGAAGGTTAGCTGAGGCTCCTCCGGCGGCAGCGTGAATGTCACTCGGGTCGAGCCGTCCTGACCTCGAATGATTCTCCTGGTGGCGATCACCTCGGGCGCAAGGCTGAAGGACATTTTCACGGAACCGTCGGGCGTTCTCGTTCGGCGGTTATATACGATCTCCGAAATTCGGCCTCGTGCAGCGCCGAGCGTTACGCCCTGCATATTCTTACGCGCGATGAAGACCGAGTTCGCCATTTTCTTGACGAGAGTACTTATATATGAGGCGTCGATCTTGTCGTGCGCGTCTTCGGGGCCCAATTTGGTTGGTGAGAAAATCCTAGGGCCGAAATGTGTGTGAGTGGCACTAATCAAAACATTCTGCTGCGGGATTCCGGTCTTGTCCTTTACAATCGCGCGCACTTGGCTGGTGATTTGCGGAGGCACCCACAACAAATCGACCGAGATGATCGCCACTGCGTTGCTGCCGTTGTCGAGAACCAGTGCCCTGGCGTACAGATCATCGTGAATGTCATCGCTCGGCCTGTCCCGGCTTGCATAGCCCGAGAGCCACACTCCCACAGGAGGTGTGATATTCACTTTCGAGCAACCGCCCTTGAGGGCAGCGCAGCTCGAAACAGGGAAGATGCAGGTACACAGCAGGACCGTTGAAACAATCATAATGATTCGCAATCGACTTTCTTTTCTCATGAGCTAACCTCCGATTAGTATTGATCACCTTGCAAAAGGATCAAGATTATACGCCCTGACGGGCTCTATCGCAACAGAGCAGAGCGAATCTGCTTATCGCTGCCACTCGACGTTGGTGACGTGGGGGGAGTACCATGGCTTGACCCTAACGAGTCCTTTGCGATGATCTCCCAACACGTGCACGATCTTCTGCCGGCCGGGCATGAGGTCAAAATAATTGTCCTCGAACAACCAGCCGAACGCATCGCCGTCGGCGTCCCCCTCCAGGGTTACGCCGCGGGCGTATTTATCGCTCTTGATTACCAGCGCCCCGTTCCGGACTTCTACATCGAGCCTGGCATCAGGGAAAGTGACACGCCGTTCGATATCGCCGAGGCAATGGGCCTCTGCGATCATCTGACCTGACTTGTCCGTGAGACTGGCATACAGGATGTGCTCCTTGCGGAAGGATGCGATCCCGGCTTGGTCCAGGCGGACAACGACCTTAGACCGGCCCGGGGCTATCGAGACTTCCCTGACGATTTCTTTTCGCACTTGGTTGCGGCCGAGGTGGAGCAGTTGGATTTTCGCCTCACCCGTGACGGTCCGCGGCGTGTCGTTTACAGCCCAGAGATAGATATATGCCCCTTTGTCGAAAGACAGCATCACGGGCGCATACGCGCGGCGCAGCGTGTAATAGGCATGGTAAGGCTCGAGGAAGTAGTCGACTTTGCCGCTGTAAACCTGGGGCCAGGAGTCATTGAACTTCCACACAAGGTAGCCTCCGCATCGCCGGCGATCAGAAGTGTCCGTGGCGTCCCGGCCGCGGCGCTGGCGTTCTATTGTCTCCTGGTAATAGAGCGCCTCAGCCATACCCAGCCGGTAGACGAGCGAAGCGGCATCGGTCGCATCGTAGAAAAGTTCCACCGGCCCGGTCTTCTTCCAACTGCTCCCTGTGGTGTAGGTCAGCCATGTCTCTGGATACGGATAGACGTCGCCATGCTTATAAACGGGCGAATAATCAGCGGGCCAGATATCTTCTGGCGCCATGAAGCGTTTGATGCTGTGCAGCGGGGGCGCGGCGATACGCGTATCTTCGCTGGCAAAGTTCAGGAAATCATAGCCAGGCACAAACCACATGTTCGTATAGCCGTGGGTGTTGCCTTCCTGCGGGTCATTGGGATTCTCGCCATAGTATGGAGAGCTTGGCAGGTAGTAACGATCGGGATCGAGCTTACGGCAAATCGCGCCCACCTCTTCGGCAGCGGCCAACCCGGGCCAGGGACCTCGGTCTTGGAGCCTGCTGCTATACTCCTGGTGGTTCCACATTGCCGCCTCGTTGCCGCCGCACCAGACCACGATTGACGGGTGGTGCTTGAGCCGCTTGAGAAGCAGGGTAGCCTCCTCACGGCAAATGGCAAGGCTTCGGGCATCCGCGGCCAGGGGCAGCTCCGTAAAATCCTGCCAGAGCAGAAATCCTCTGCTATCGGCCATTTCGTAAAAGTCGTCCCGAGGCGACTCCACAACTCCCCAGACGCGGAAGGCGTTGAAATTGGCGTGCTCTGCCATGGTGAAGAGCTTTTCCGCTCTCGGCTGATCCCAGACCGCCGTATCCCAGCGGGGCGTCACCCAGTCGCCGCCCCAGAGGCGCACAGGCACACCGTTGACGACGAAGTGCAACCGTTGCGGCATCGTCACTCGGCGAAAGCCAACGGTGCGGGATATCGTCTGATGAGGCCTGCCCTCGACGATCAGGGCAGCTTCCACCCTATACAAAGGTTGTTCACCATACCCTCGCGGCCACCAGAGGTGAGGTTGATCGACATGGATGATCATGTGGCTCGTGAAGGTTCCGTCTTGAATATGAGGCTGAGACGTTAATGTCGCCACTGCTTTGCCTTCCGGATCGAGAAGGCGCGCGCTGATCTGAGCGTCGTCAACCCGGCAGATTCCAGCGACGTCTAATGTCATCGTGCCAATTGTCAGTTCCTCGTTAACGGATGCGTCTACAACGGCTTGCGTAATCCGGCTGCCGTGAGTGACTTCCAGGAAAACCTTGTCATAAATACCCACCCGCGAGAAGTCAGGGTAAGGCCCCAGGTAATTGCTATAGTTCTGGTTGGGTCTTCGCACGCGCCGATTGGGGTCTCCGTTGACATTTCGAATCCGCGAACTCTTGTTGCCGGACTGCTCGTAAACGCAATGAAAATGCAATACCAGCGTGTTGTCTTTGCGGAGCTGTCCGCTAACATCCACGATCAGCGGCAGATACATATTCGAGTGGGAGGCGATTTGCCGGCCGTTGAGATAGACATCTACGATTGTGTCCAAACCTTTGAATCGCAGCAGAGATTGTGCTTTCGCCTCGGCTACTTCAAGACGAACGACGTAAACCCAGTCCTGCTCAGCGACCCATTGGCACTTCTGGGCCGCTCCCGGCAGCCATGTAGTCTCGATCCTGCCATGCTGAAGGAGAACGTCATGAACCATCGCAGGCATGGTCGAGACTGTGAGCCAGCCATTTGCTTTGTCCGGGCGTTCGGTCTCTGTGAGAAACGCAGCATCCAGCGATTTCCGCGGCGTGATGGATTTGATCTTCCACCCCTCTGCAACTTCCATGCGCTGCCAGCATTCTGCACCCTCTTGCCCGGCGGCAAACGATAGTGAACACATGCCTGCGACAAGAACCAAGAGCGTGCGACTACAGTCAAATCTTTTCATATTCACGTTTCCTATTATCTATACTTGCCGATCAGTCAATGCAGATTCTTCACGAAATCCGTCAGGGCGTAGATAGAGTCCAGATTATAGCCTGGCTCGAGATGATATACGTATTCGAGATTGCCGCCCTCGTCTTCTTGCAGAATGCGTTTGGCCCAGCTCACAATAGGATCTGTGCTTGCCGCGGACATGTCCTGTGGCAGTGGGGTAACGCTTAGCGGCATCTCATTGCCAAATACTTCCCGTGCGCGCCTGATCGAGGTGTCGCCGCCGAGATCGAGAGAGTGCAGATTCTTGATCTTTGAAAATGGCTCGACGTAGTCTGTACTGGGGCCGCACGAATGCAGGCGAACGGGACCGAGTTCGGCGCCGATCTTCGATGTGACTGGAACAACAAAACGCTCCACCATCTCGGGGCTGACCAGGCAGGACGAGCACTCGCCCACGTGTACGCCGGTTACGGGTAGATCGGCGATTTGTGAAAAGTGCCGGCACAGAGCAACATAAGCATCTGCGATCCATTGCATGATATCGAGGCATCGTTGCGGTTCTGACAACATGTCCATGAAGATTGCCTCACCGAAAAACTTCTGGGCCGAGGTCAGCACGCCGTGGATGGTGGCCCGGCCGGAAATGTCCCAGAAGAATGGTGGAACAGGGCGGAGCCGCTGTCGCCGATCGTCCTGTGCCTGACGAATCTGGTCATCGAAGAGTCGGATCAGCGAGTGGTCAAGCAGACTCTCGACAGACGGCAGGTCCGCCGGGTCTTTGCCCGTCAGGCATTGACCGGTGATATCGGCGTCATGGCAGGCATCGGGCACAAAATCGGCCCCCAGCAACATCCCCAGAATCATGTTCGGCTGAATGCCTCCGATCTGGATTTGGCTTTTGTCCCAATAATCGATCTGTCCCAGGTTGGATTCCGAATAGAACAACCGCATGCCGGTGAAATGCTCTGCGGCGTAGTCATTGCATCGCCGGTCAACGGCATAGCGTCTCTGCGGGTCCAGGTAATAGTCGCGGCCAAACACCACGCCGATTGCCTCAGCCATCCATGCCTTTGAGAGTGTTCCGGAGACAGTAATCATCGCGCCGTTACTCAAAAGAATAATCGTAGGTCATATCGTGCTGATCGGCACCGGTTTGCCCGATTGTGCCGAGATATCCGCCGCGAAGCATACGGCCTGAGTTTTCGCCGCGTCGTCGAGGTCCGGGAACGGTCGCTTGTTGTCAATTATGCAATCGAGAAAATGTGAGACTTCGCCCTGGAAAGGATGATGAGCTACGTCGCCGCTGTCCGGCAGGATGCAGGGGATCTTCATGAAATCATTCTGCCCCGGGAAAAGCTTCGGCGCAAATATCTGATCGTTGCGCAGGCTCCCCTCGGTTCCGTAGACTGCAATGTTGAACCTGTACGGCATCCGTGCGTCAAAGGTCGTAGTGCTGCGTCCGATCTTGCCGTCCTCGAATTTCACGTTGACCGAGATCGTCCCAGGGTATTCCAACGGGTTGTCGGTCTTAACCTGGTATGCGCTGACCTGCTCGGCCTCGCTTCGAGCGAACCAGCGCAGAGCGTCTATCGCGTGGCACCCACCGGTAAGGATCGCCGTTCCGCTTTGCTCGGCGCTGGCGTACCATTTCTCTTGCTCTGTCATCCATATCCGGTGCAGATAGTCAACCTCCACCATGAATATATCACCAAACGCCCCCTCGTCAATCAGCCGGTCGATCGTCATCAGCAGAGGATTCCAGTGCAGCACGAAGCTCACGAGCGATTTGACATTGTTCTTTCGCATCGCCTCCTGCTGTTTTCGCACGTCCTCCATTGTCAGTGCGACCGGTTTTTCAACTATTACGTGCTTGCCCGCCTCGGCGGCCGCGACCGCATATTTCGTGTGCATGTTGTGCGGCGTGCAGACCACTACGATGTCAATATCATCTTGCTTGAGCATGATATCTGCATCGGTTTCAATACTGCACTGCAACCCGTATTTGTCCCGGTACGTTTCGGCGTTTGTGCGGTTGCGGCTGAGAAGCCCGCGGATTTGTGAACGCTCGTCTTTCTGGAACGCCTTTATGTATTCCTTTGCAACCCAACCACAGCCTATTATGCCCGCGCCAAATTTCTTCATTTGCCGACTCCTTTTCTATTGGTGGTTATAATGTGCAACCCTGACACGTCATGTATAGAAGCCTGAGTATCGCTCCATCGCGTCGGTCACCGCTTTGGCATTTTCGATCGGCACGCCCGGGTAAAGCCCGTAGATCATCATCAGGCCGCCCTGCGGGCTCCCAAGCTTCTCGACTTCTTCCCGAACAAGATCGTCAATCTGCTCAGGCGTGCCGAATCGCGTTATTTGCTGCCTGTCTATGTCAATATCAATACAGACTTTGCCCTTGAGATTCGCAGCTATCCAGTCAATGCCGTTGACGAGGTCTTGAAGATTGAGAGCATCCACTCCGCTGATGGCAATGTCGGCGACAAGGTCGCGAATGTCACCGTCGGAGTGCATGTGCGCCAGGCAGCCGGCTTCGCGAGCCGGCGCCATCAGGCGTTCGTACATTGGCTTTATGTAGCTACGGAAGTTGTCAGGAGAAAGCATGGGACCAACCTGCATCCCAAGATCTTCCGGATAGCGCATCATCGCAACGCTACAGTCGAGGTAGTGCCGGACAATCTCTGCATTGAAGGCTTCGACAATCTCAATCAATCGCCGGAGCCTGGGTTCGTTATCCGCCATGTCCAGCAGGAGATTCTCGTAACCCCGGAGATAGCTGAGCCGCTGGAACGCGTGGCCGTGCTCGAGGCTGCCAGCGTAGTGGTTTGCGTCTGTTGCTGAGACGATTCGGTCTTTCGCCGCGACCCAGTCAATACACATGACGCCATTCGTTACCTCCGGGTCCGGCGGAACAAAGCCTTCAAAATCGGTCCAGTCCGCCAAAGGGTGGCCCGTAACGGCGCCGGTGATGCCGTCATCAGTGGTTTGCCAGACACACCCCCATGCATCGGTATAAGGGGCGCCCGCCCGCTCAAAAGGAGCTAATTCGACTTGCGGCTTGCTTTCGGCGTCGAAGTCGGGAAACAACACGTTGTGGTCGGCCATCAGCTCAAGCAGCACGTCGGTGGGATAATGATGCCAGCATGCAGGATTGATCCAGAAGACGACGGGTATATAATCCGGCCGCTCAAATCGGATTGCTCGCAAGGTGTTTTCGGTGATAGTGTCCATAAACGCTCGGTTCGGCGATTACGCCACTTCGACTGCTTTGCCTGACCTGGCCGATTCATAACACCCAGCGAGGACTTTCTGGCTGCGCAGGCCGAGTTCGGCACCGATAGCAGGCTCACGGTCATCAATAATTGCCTGAGTGAATTCTTCGATCTGGGCCCTGTATGTGTTCACCGGATCGGGAGCGATTATCATACCGTTGTCGGCGCCACGCGCCTGCTGGGCGTCATAACCTTTGTCCTCTCCTTCCAGAAACGCCACCATCTGGCCGGCCGGCCCCTGGCCGATGGTTCTTTTGGCCAATATCGAGCCCTGCGAGCCGTAAAGCTCGAGCACATTCTTACTGCTCGCATCCGGGATACAGAAGAAGGTGTCGACCGTAGCCAACGCGCCGTTTTCAAAGAGCAGCAGAGCGGTCGCGCTGTCTTCGGATTCGTAATCGTGGATCGTGTTGTTGATGAAACAACTGACCTTGGAAACCTTTCCGAAGAACATCTCCAGCAGGTCGATGCAGTGGCCTCCCATGTCGATGAGCGAACCGCCTCCACCGGTGACAGAATCCTGACGCCAGGCCCCTTCCATTGGCGGATACCAGCAGGAAAGCTGCGCCCGGCCGTAAGTCGGTTTGCCGAGTCTGCCTTCATTGATGAGCTTGAGCGCTTCGACGTGCTGGGCGACAAATCGCATCATAAATGCGCATCCGAGTTTGACACCTGCCGTCCTGCATGACTCGATCATCTCCTGGGCTTCGGCGATTGTCATACCCAAAGGTTTCTCGCACAGGATGTTTTTGCCCGCTTCGGCACAAGCCAGCACGTGATCGCGGTGGAGATGAGCGGGCGTAGCGATGTACACGGCATCGACATCGGCGTCCAGGAGAGCTTCAACGCTGTGCGCCTGCCGGGCGCCAAACTCATTGGCTACCTCGGCGTTTACCTGCTCGTTGATGTCATACACCAAAGCCAATTCGGCGTTGTCGGCTTTGAGAATACCTTCGGGAATCGTTCTTCTTCGAGCGATTCCGCCCGAGCCGATCACACTCCATTTGATTTTCTTAGCCATGGTTCGGAGTCCTTCCTTCTCGCCTACTTCGAATAGAACTTTATTACCTTGACCAACGCATCGCCTATCTGCCTGCAATCGTCTTCGGTGAATGTCGGATAAGCGAAACATGTGAACGTGTGGCTCTGGTGCCAGACGGCGTTGGGTACTTCCACGTTGCCGTAGTCGGCGCTCGCAGGGTCGGTATACTCTGCGGACTTGAAAGGAAATCCGCTGTTGCCGAATGAATTACCCTCCTGGAAGGCCCGCTCGGTATGGCACTGGGGCCAGAACACCTTCCAGCACGGAGCACCCTCGGCGCCGCACGCGGAGACAAACTCGTCTATGTCACAGGTCATGTTTTCGAGATCAAGAGAGAATGCCATGACATACCAGCCATTCCGGCGATCATCTGTGTCAATAGGCGCACACCTGACTTGAGGCAGGTCTTTTACGGCATCGATTATGATCCGCGCGTTGCGCCGGCGATTGGGAAGATTCCACGTGTCGATCCGCTCAAGCTCGGCCAGGCCGATGGCGGATTGCATTTCTGTCATGCGGTAGTTCCATCCGACCATGTTGTGTATGTAGGGCAGCCTCTGTTCCAGCTCCAGCAGGCTCAGGCGCTGTTTGACATCGTAGCCATGATCGCGAAAGCTTCTCGCCTGCCAAGTGAGGTCCTCATCGTCGGTGGTCACCATGCCCCCTTCGCCGCCTGTGGTAAACGTCTTGTTCTGACAGAAGCTGCACGCTGAGATGTGCCCTATGGTGCCGGTCTTCTTGCCCTTGTACACACCGCCAAAGGCCTCGGCATTGTCCTCTATGACAAAGAGATTGTGCTTTTTCGCGAATGCCATCACCCTGTCCATATCGCAAACGTTGCCGTACAGGTGCACGGGCATGATAGCTTTGGTTCGTTTGTTGACAAGCTTCTCTGCCGATTCAACGCTGATGCAGTGATCTTCCATGTTGACGTCGGCGAACCGCGGGATCGCCCCGGACTGTACGACCGAGAAGCTGCTGGCGATGAACGTATAGCTCGGCACGATAACTTCGTCGCCGGGCCCGATTCCCAACGCGGAAAGCGCGACGTGCAGAGCCGAGGTGCCGGTCGATGCGCTGATGGCATACTTGCTGCCCTGCCAGGCGGCAAATTGCTTCTCGAACTCCATGCCTTTGGGCCCGGTCCAGTAGTTGACCTTGCCCGACCTGAGGACATCTTCCACAGCCTTGATCGCCTTTTCGTCGAAGCTCGGCCAGCCGGCCAGCTTGTTGGTGACGACCTTTGGTCCGCCGTTGATCGCTAATTTGTCCGCCATTTTATTCGCCCTTTCGTCGTTTGTTAGTTGTCACGCATAAGCTTTCATGCCGTTGGGCTATGATTTCCTCGAATACTCCACTAGGCTCTGTCTGAAAACTCCATCGTCGGCCCGAGAGCGAGCGGTTTTTCGCCTGGCAAAGACGGCGAAGCAGGCGATATTGGTTTTATCGTCGATGCAGCCGGATGCAGTCAGGCGAAAAATAAGCCGCTCGAAGCCAGATCGAGTTTTCAGACAGAGCCTGATTGACTGTCAACAAGAGTAGTCCATTTCATGCAAGCAGTCAACTGTCGGTTCCCAGTTCCAAAGCAGGCCCAGGCAGCCGGACGGCTTAAAGTCTCGGAAGACATAAAAACAGAGGACCGATGCCGGCACTCTCACGCGTGGCAGGCAATTGTTGACGCTTGTGATCCGGTACAGTAGACTAAAGCGAGAGCTTTCTGATCGGTCAGGCTTCTGTGGTTCGAGTTTACTTGTGATGCCAAGGATTACAGCGACTATTAGGGGACAAAACGATACGTTGGGGTGAATAATGAGTTTGAAAAATGTCGAAAACTACGTTGACGGTCAGTGGGTCACACCTCAGAACAACGGCTACCTCAATGTTGAGAATCCAAGCACGGGAGAGATTATTGCCAGGACGCCGCTTTCAACCGCCAGCGAAACCAATCGAGCTGTAGACGCCGCCGCCGAGGCGTTCAAGAGCTGGAGCCGGACCCCGGTGTCTCGGCGTATCCAACCCTTATACCGGCTCGGCAGCCTGCTTCGCGAAAACGAGGAAAGAATAGCCCGGACCCTCGTTGAGGAGATGGGAAAATCTCTGCCCGATGCACGGGCTGAGATGAAGCGGATCTTCGAGAATATCGAGGTCGCGTGCGGCATGCCCGTGCTGCAGCAGGGAGATAAGCTCATCGGTTCATCCTACGACATTGACGGAGAAGTGATTCGCCTGCCGATTGGCGTCTTTGCAATGATAGCGCCGTTCAATTTCCCGGCTATGGTTCCGTTCTGGTTTCTGCCTTATGCCATCGCGACGGGAAACACCTATGTCCTCAAGGCCTCGGAGCAGGTGCCTTTGACGATGCAGTTGATTGCCGAATATGTAGACCAGAGTGAATTGCCCAGGGGAGTCTTCAATCTGGTCAACGGTGACAAGGTCGTCGGAGAGACTCTTGTTGACAATCCCATCGTCAAGGGCATCTCTCTGGTCGGTGCGACGGCGACGTGCAGAATAGTCTCGGCACGGTGCGCGCAAAACCACAAGCGATGCCAGGCGATGGGCTCGGCCAAGAACCATCTCGTGGCCATGCCCGACGCCAAGATTGACGAGATGCTCGGCAACATGATCACCTCGTGCTACGGCTGCGCCGGCCAGCGCTGCATGGCGGCCTCGGCGATAGTCGCCGTCGGGGACAACATGTACAAGAGCGTTTGCGAGAAGTTTGTCCAGGCTTCGAGAGAAGTTATCGTCTGCGATCCGCTGGACCCCAAAGTCGCCGATGAGCCGATGGTCATGGGACCGGTGATTTCGGCCAAGTCAAAGCAATTCATTCTGGGTATGATCGAGACCGGTTTCAAGGGAGGCGCCACGTTGGCTCTCGACGGACGCAACATAGTTGTGCCGGGTTGTGAGAATGGCCATTTTGTGGGCCCGACCGTGTTCACCGATGTGAAACCCGGAATGGAAATCCACAAGACTGAAGTTTTCGGTCCTGTAGTAGTTATCCTCAAGGCCAAATCTCTCGACGACGCAATAAAGATCATCAACGACCACCAGTACGGAAATGGGGCGTCGATATACACTCAGAACGGCCACTGGGCGCGCAGATTCAAGCTCGAAACAGACTGCGGCATGATCGGTATAAATATAGGTATCCCGGCGCCTGTCGCATGTCTGCCTTTCGGCGGCATGAAGGCCTCGCAGTTTGCGGATATCAAGGCCCAGGGCAAGGCGATTGTAAACTTCTTCACGCAGGACAAGATCATTACCGAGAGATACTGGCCCGAGAGTGGCTGAACTGCACAAAGGTCGCTTCAGATCGAGATCTTGTTGAAAATAATCGTTTCTGTCATGCCCAGGAAATGCTTCTTCGATCTGATGTTGCGAAAGCCGATTTCCTCCAGATGTCCCTTCAACTGTGAACTGTCCGGAAACTGCTTCAGGCTCTCGGCGATGTATGTGTAGAGTTCTGCGTTGCGATGCAGAGCCAAACCCCAGAAACCGCCCCACGTCTTGAGCATCATGTTTTCGCCCCTTTGAAGCAATCTATTGGGCGGCTTCGAGAAATCCAGAAAGGCTCCGGTGCCGCCCGGTTTCATCACGCGCCGGATTTCCTGCAAAGCACTCTTCAGATCCGGCGCATTTCGCAAGGCGTACCCTCCGGTGACAATATCGAAGCTCTCATCGGAAAATCCGGTTTGACTCATCTGGCCTATTACGAATTCGACGTTGCCGAAGGAATTTCGCCCCCGGGCCAGCTCGAGCATTGCCTCGGTCAGGTCCAGCCCTACAATGTGGCCTTGCCCGTACCTTCGTGCTAAACGAAACGTAAGGTCTCCCGTGCCGCAGGCAAGGTCCAGGCAGTTTGGACTTTTGATTTCCGGCAGCTTTGCGGCCAGTCCGTCTTTCCATTTTTTGTCTCGCCCGAACGAAAGCGCGCGTGTAATGAAGTCATACCTGGGAGCAATCTCACTGAACATTTCCTCGTTGAACTTGCGCTTGCCTTCGGGGCGGTGAATGTAGTCGTGCATTTTTAATGTGAAGTTGCGTCTCATGGGATTTTCCTCAAACAGAGCGATGCTCTATTCCGAATAGTTGGCCTACACCCACTCAACGGGATCCAGCTTGTAGTACTCTCTCAGCTCTTCATAGAGTTCGGGATGTCTTTTCTTCATCTGTTTCGCTTTTTCGAAAAAAGTCTCGGTGGCTACTGCGAAGAATTCCGCAGGATTTGTCGCGCCGTATTTGTTCATTATCGACCTTCTGCGTTTCTTCTTTCTTCTTTGCAGACTCTCATATTCGGCGCCCAGGACACGAGCCCACGCGATATAACGTGAGCGGTGCTCCAGGGTCGGAGCGCCGTCGGCGGCTCCGTCTTCCTGGTCTAGCTGATGCGCGAATTCGTGAAGAACGACGTTGCGGGCGTCGCTGATGTTCGACGTTCCACCCGTGACGCTGTCCCATGCGAGAACAACCGGCCCGTTCTGCCAGGACTCTCCGAGACGAACGCTCTGGCCCTCGATTGTGATGTTGCCGTCCGAAGAACTCGTCGCCGCTGCGTATGTATGAGAATATCCCAGGATCATCACAATCGCCGCCAGGAATTGGCCGGCCGGAGTCTGCGGGGATATGTCACCGTATCCGACCGTGGTAAGTGTCACAATGGCCAAGTATACGCTGCGCGGCATACTCGTAAAGCCGTTCTCCTGTCCCTCAATGACGTACATGAGCGAACCTATGATGACCACGAGAGTCGCCACTGCAGAGAAGAACACGAGAATTTTGCGTCGGCTTGCGTACAGGGCTTTCCTCAGCAGTGTTGCTTCCTTCGTGTGGTGACCGAGCTTGAGGACCCTGAAGATGCGCAGGACTCGCAGAACCCTGACCACTACCAGATGGCGGCTGCTCGGAAATAGTGGACTGACATAGGTCGGAAGTATCGCCAGCAGATCGACGATGCCGAAGAAGCTGACGGCGTATCGGATCGGTTTTCCCACACAGAGCAGACGCAATATGTATTCGACCGTGAATAGAATCGTGAAAAACCATTCGACAGCGTGAAGGAGCCGGCCGTGACTTGCGTTGATGTCGCTGACGCTGTCAAGCATGACAGTCGCGACGCTTAGCAGAATACACACTATCAGCACGATGTCGAACCATTTGCCCGCGGGCGTGTCCGCTTCGAAAATCACTTCGAACAGTATCTCGCGCCAGCCACGCTCGGGTCTATTATCGATAACTGCACTCATTGGCTCAGCCTTTTCCTCGTAGAGTCGTCGCTAATATCCACAACATACGCCTGCACCTGGCCGTCGGTGATTGCCCAGTTGCTCACGGCGCAGAATTTTCTGCCGTCGAATGAAACGGCGCCGTGGGTCTCGGACATATAGCCGACCCTCGCATTCGGGATGTAGGCCAGGCGCTCAATGACAGGATCACCTTCCCATGTCAGTTCAACCGCTATAACCTCGTCTACGTACGGGCCCTTGTGTGTACTTTGAATGTAGGCCCAGCCGGGTCTGTGGGTGTTGCGCGTTCCTGTGTGGCTCCCGGATGGACACAGGGCCTTTTCTTTGCCGTCTCGCAGACGCCGCATTATGCACATCCACGCATTCGGGCTCGACT
>JADHXR010000156.1 GCA_016782865.1 Phycisphaerae bacterium | reverse complement strand
GTTGTCCCCAGTCTGAGGGTGGTACATGATCTCATTGAACACCACCACAGAATCGGCCGCTGCCCCCGAAGCCAGCAGGATGATGCAAAGAGAAGAAAGCTGAACTTCGTGTTTCAAGGTATTTAACATAACATTCAATCCTTGCTATGTACAATGATGAATATAACCTTATAATGGCAACACATGAAACTCCTCGATAATAGGGAGACCTATGGGGCCTGCCCTTAAGTTAGAACTTAGCGATTGCAGAGCAGGGATGATTGAACTGCAATTGTCTTCAGGTTAGATCCATATGCACGGTCTATGATAATGTTGCTTACCATCTCACTTTCGGGGCAGGTGTCACGGGGGGAATTTGGGGACCAGAGTACCAGGAAGAAGTCAATAGAAGAATAGAAAAGGCTTTTGGACAGGATTACAGGATTTACAGAGATATTGTTAACCACAGAATGCGACAATTCTACTTCGCTCACTCAATTCCGCCGCCGGCGGCGAAATTGAGTCGGCCTATCATCGAATTCGCCAGACGTCTGGCGAATTGAACTGGAGCCCCTGCAATTGACTATTGATTATTGCTCAAGACTTCAGGAAACCAGGAGAACAGGGCGCCGGTGATCAGGACAGCAGGGAATCAGGAGGCAAAGAGTGTTGGAATATCGAATATTGAACAAGGAATATCCAATGTCGAAGTGTAACTTCATGCCCCTTGTCATTGACTATTGACTATTGATTATTGACTATTGACTATTGACTATTGTTCTTCCCGTTCGGCTTCGCTCAAGGCAGGCTTGGTGGTGGACAAAAATCCGTGTTCATCAGTGAAATCCGTGGTTTCAATTTGGTGTTAATTCGTGGCTAATAGAAAACCGTGTTAACCAGTGTTAATCCGTGTCTAATTCAGTTGGCTATTGATCTTTTCTCCGCGTTCATCTGTGAAATCCGTGGTTGTCTTGCCTTATTACTTTTTACTTTCTCACAGTAGTCCCAAGCGCAGGCTCGGTCACGTGGCATGCCATAAAGGAACGACTGGCGCGGCACTTGTCAGCCGAAGACGGGACGCCAAGGTTTATACGTGCCCGTCCATTTTCGGCACAAAATTTCTCAATGTGCACCACAATCTGGCCGATATCGAGTTGAACAGGGTCACCGAGAGCGTTGTGCTCGTATGCTCCGTATATTTGCCGTCGGCGGAACGGACACAGGAGGAGTCAGCATTTATTGCAGGGGTGTTCTTACCATGCTTGGACGTACATTCTTACTGAGTGGTGCGCATGTAAAACAGGTGCTCACCGCTGCCATTGCAGTGGCGACTTTAGGAGTTCCCGTCTTGAACGCAAGAACCGCCGATGCTTCTTCGCTTGCGTCAACCGATAAGCGCGTGCTGTACGGACAAATTAGGCAGATGGTCAAGGAACTGGAGTACCCGGACAAGGTGGCGCGGGACCTGGTCGAGATGGTCGGCAACTGGAAGGACACACAAGGACAACCTGCTCTCGCCGCTCTAAAGGTAATATTGGCCAACTCAAAAGAATCCTGCATGAAAGGCGAATTATCGAAGATTCAACTTGCGGGCATTGAAAAGAATGTAGTTAGTCAACTCGCCCAGACCATAAAGAAACAAATAAGTTACAAACACGATTACTTTGAGTTGGCCAGCATTGTCAGGAGCCAAAAGACCAACTGCTGCGGCTATTCACAACTCCTTTACATTTTGGGCAACTCCATCGACTTATCAGTCTCTGCCATAAGGGTGATTGAACCTGTCGAAGGCCCAATGGCGACGGTTCCACGGCACATAGCAAACATAGCCAAACTTGCGGACGGAACGACGATCATTGTAGACCTGACAAAAACAAGCGACTCTTTCGGCGAATCCGCCGTAACCAAGGGTAAATATCAGAGCGATATTGAGCCTGGCCAAAGCAAAGGGCAAGACACCAGATCCAGGAGCGGCGGGACCTACCGGGCGTCAGATGCACGCTCGATTGACGGGGCGTGTTTCATCGAGCAGCTTGCGGCCCAGGGGGAGGACTCAGAGACCGATAATGGAAGAATTCAAATACTGGACCGAAATGAGTTGATTGCCGAACTCCACTTTAGCCGGGGAACTGTTTACCATGCTTCGGGCCAGAACGCCGAGGCGATCAAGACCTACAGCAAAGCCATCAAGGCTAATCCGAAATGTGCCAGGGCATACAACAACCGAGGAAGTGTGTATCTCACCGAGGGCAGGTACAACAAGTCCACCTCCAACTTTGAGAAAGCGATTCAGCTCAATCCCAAATTCGCTCACGCGTACCATAATCGTGCAAGTGCCCGCCTCGCTTTAGGCCTGTACAGCAAGGCCATCTCCGACTATACGCGCGCTATCGAACTCGGAGTTGGATTTGAGCACACATTTCTCAAACGAGGATTTGCTTGCCTGAAATCGGGACGATATGCCCAAGCAGTGGCCGACTACAACAGAGTCATTGAACTTGATCCGAAATCCGGCTGGGCATATTACAGACGTGGGACGGCTTATGCCCTGTTGACAGATCGGGCAAGGGCCAAAGAAGACTTGCTAAGAGCAGTCAGACTGGATCCGGCCCTGAAGACACGTGTTAAGGAAGTGTCCGATCAGTTCGAGTTAAACCTGACACTCGGTTAGCTTCGGAGCAGAGCTTTCAATGAAGGCATCCCTTTGCAGAGCAAGCAAGGGGAGAAAATGTCTTCTCCAAAAGCCTGGGGTGTGACATTTCGCACCGTTTGTCTATACCCTCATAAACTGGTGCGATTCATCACAGTCAACCACTTCTTCCGAAAACTCCTGTTTGGGATGATGGCCCGCTGTTTTTGCCCAAAAGAAGCTTCAGAGAAATGACCACCATCCGGATCATATTGCCGGGCGCGAGTCTGTCAGGCATAGATCTACAAGTTCGTCGATTACTGCGGTGCCGGCGCACATTACCTTGTCGGCTCCGCCCCAGTATAGCTTCACGGTGCCGTCGTCTTCGCCGACGGCGCCGCAGGTGAAGACTACGTTGTGCACGTAGCCAGTGACTTCCCACGGGTCTTCGGGCTGGAGGATCCAGCGATCACCTACGCCGAGGATTTCTGCGGGGTCGTCGAGTTTGTGCAGGGCGGCGCCGAGGCGGTACACGTGGCCGTCCATCGTGGGGAATACGCCGTGATAGATGCTCAGCCAGCCTCTGTCGGTGCGGATCGGCGGAGCGCCGGGGCCGATTTTCATCTCGTCCCAATGGTACGGCACGGGTTTCATCACCAGCCTCGAATCGCCCCAGTGGTGGAGGTCGGGCGAGAAGCTTATCCAGATCGACCAGGGGCTGATATCCGAGTGCGGCCTGTCGAGCTTGACGTATCTGCCGTTGATCTTTTCCGGAAAGAGCACGGTGTTTCGGTAATCGGCCTGCGTGATCAGGGCGACTCTTTCGACCGATACGAAATCGTAAGTTTTTGCCAAGCCGATTCGGACGCCGTGCGCCGAATAGGCGCTGTAGGTTATGTAGTACGCGCCTTGCAGATGTGTAATTCGCGGGTCTTCTACGCCGAAGGCTTCGTACTCGCAGAAGACGGGGCCGGTGCTCGGCGTCATGAACGGCTCGGGCCTGGATTTGAAATTGAAGCCGTCTTCGCTTTCAGCTAGGCCGATGATGGACCTGCCCGTATCGAGGTGTGAGCGGAACAGCATCACATATTTGCCGCTGAATTTAGTGACGCCGGCGTTGTGAACCGTCTGGACGGGGTAAGGAATGTCGTCCTTGGTAAGAATGGGATTGCCCGGATAGCGGGTGACAAATGGTTTTTGCATAACTTACATCCTTGCAGATATCTATTCTTGGCCACTAAGGCACGAAGTCACCAAGTCTTTTATATTCTAAATTTGTGTCTTTGTGTCTTCGTGGCTATCACTTTTGCTCTTGCCGTCGGAAGATTTCTTCGTAGACTTTTTCGTAGCCGGCGGCCATACGGTCGATCGTGAAGTTCTCCTGCACTCGCTGCAGGCACTTCTTGCGGTCGATACGATCGAGCTTGCCGACGGCTTCAACCGCTTCGTCGACGTTGTTGACGAGGTAGCCGGTCTGTCCGTCCGCGATGACCTCACGGCATGAACCTAAATCCATCGCGATTACCGGCACGCCGGCCGCCATCGACTCGGCCATCACAAGGCCAAAACGCTCAGGGATGGTGTTCAGGTGGAGAACCGCGCTCGCTTCTTTTAGAAGCGCGTTTCGCTGTACGGGATTGACCGGACCTATGAACCTAATCGACGAATCATTGATGTGCGGCTTGATGAGAGCGTCGAAATAATTCTGGTCCTGGATTATGCCCGCGATTATCAGGTCCTTGCCGGACTTCTTCGCGACCTCGATCGCCAGGTGTGTGCCTTTGTCGTTGTGTATGCGCCCGTAATGGACGAGCTTGTCACCGGGCGTCTGCCTGAACGTAAGATTGGAAAGGTCGATCCCGTTGTAAACGGTCGCCAGGTACGGCAAGCCCGGATCACGGTCGGAGTCGCTGATAGAGACATAGTATGTGTCCTTGTGATCGTGGTAGGCGCGCAGAATGTCGGGCTCTGAGAATCCATGAATGGTCGTTAGCATGGGTGTCGTGATCAGCGGCAGATAGGTCAGCGGGATAAAGTCGAAGTTGTTATGGATCAGGTCGAACTCGTCAGCGCGGGCCATCACCTTGGAAATGTGCAGGCACGTCGAGACCAGAGGGATTTGCGATTTGTCCTCCTCGTAACCTCGTTCGACCCAGCCTTCGAGTTTGGCGTCGGTGACAGAGTCTTTCGTAGCGAACAGCGTAACGTCTTCCCAACCTCGGGCCACCAGCCCTTCGGTGATATTACTTGCGACGGTTTCCCATGCGCCGTAAGCCCGCGGCGGCGTGCGCCAGGCGACCGGCGAGAGAATTGCAATCCGTTTTTGCTTTAGCTCACTTGTTGCATCCTGCATTTTTCGGTCGGCCTCATGCCCTTCTGACTTCTTCCTTAATTCGCTGTATGTGCCCTCGACCCAGGCCCTTTACCTCACAGCCCAGCTCGAAATACTGACGGATTATATTATCGTCCAAAATACCGAAGCAGTCAATAACCGCCAGCGGGCGACCGGCCCAGTCGACGATTTTTTCCGGATCAAGTTCCAGATAAGGCGTGTGGGGCACGGCCAGAATGATTGCCTGTGCGCCGGCCAGGGCGCTGGCGAGGTCGTCCTTGACGCGGAGATCGACCAGCCCGTCCTGATTGCGGAAGAACCGCGACAGGGAATGCCCGGGCGCAGGATACGTATCCTGCGATTCCAGCTCGTACCAATGCTCAAGATAGGGATCGTGCACCCGCATCTCGGCTCCCATTTCGGTGAGCTTGCGAACGACAACTTCCGAGCCGCTGTAGCGAGTGTCGCCGACATCCTGGCGGTAGCTCGCTCCACACAGCAGTATGGTCGCGCCTGCCACCTGGCCGCCCATGTTCCGAAGGGCGTCTCTTGTCAACGTCGCCACGTGCAGGCCGCGCGTGTCGTTGATGTCGATCGCAGTGGTCGTTATTTTGAAGATGTCGTCGTCGAAGCCGAGAATGTGCTTGTATGCCCAGTAGCCGAGACCGCCGTCCTTGGGCAGGCAGTAACCGCCGATGCCGGGGCCGGGGAAGATCATGTTGCTGTGCGTGGGCCGGACTTTGATGGCCTTGGTAACCTTGATCAGGTCCACGCCGTTGCGCTCGGCGAACAGGCTCCACTCGTCGAGAAACGCCAGTATTGTGGCGCGGAAGGAATTCTCGACAATCTTGGTGGTCTCGGACTCGATCGGACGATCCATCACGGTCAGAGGAAACTCCTCGGTGTTGAGCACTTCTTTGAGGAACTTCTCGACGCGCTGTCTCGCCTCGGCATTGCAGCCCGAGCAGACTCGCCAGAAATCGCGTATGGATGAAACATAATGCCTGCCAGGCATGACACGCTCGAAACTGTGCGACAGCAGAGGTTCCGACTCGATACCACGGTCGGCAAAGGCCTTCTTCATCACGGGCCAGGCGACAAATTCAGTGGTCCCCGGCGCGACCGTTGTCTCGATCAGTGTCAGGCAATTCGGTGGAATCTTCTCGGCGATAGTCCTGATCGTCGCTTCGAGGGCGCCCATCTCCGCATGGCCCGTGCGCATGTTGCCCAGGTCCTTCTTCGTGTAGTCACACTGAACGTCCACAACTACGCAATCTGCCAGTTTGAGACAGTCGCTATTGTAGGTGCCGATCAGCGTCTTCTTGTCGCGCACACAACGGGCGATCATCGGCTCGACCTCGGGGTCCTCGGCCTTGACAGGGGAGACGCCCTGATTGAGCAGCGGAATCTTCCAATAGCTGCGGACGCTGGGCCTCTGACAGCCGATAACGAATTTGCCGGGCTTGCCGGTCTCTTTATCGACGGTGTCGGCGACGATAGCCGCCATCACGGCGCCGACGAAGCCGACGCCCATTACCACGACTATTTCTTTGCCCTCGTCGCGCGCGGCCTTAACCAGGGACTCAACGCGCTGGAATTCGCCGGCGTACTCGTCTTGCTGGGGGATAGCAAATTTCTCGCCCGCCGGACTCACGGAATAATCAGTCATCTTGGCACCTCGCTTGAGAA
Source organism: Phycisphaerae bacterium (assembly GCA_016782865.1). Classification (GTDB taxonomy): domain Bacteria; phylum Planctomycetota; class Phycisphaerae; order Sedimentisphaerales; family Anaerobacaceae; genus SG8-4. The sequence continues at coordinate 11,731 of JADHXR010000156.1, read as the reverse complement.
GTTTCCACTTGTATCCTACATCTATCCTGCATCGCTCATGCACTCGGCAGAAACTCGCAGGCAGTTTACCATCAATTTTCTACATAGCAAGTTTTTTCCGCGTTATCGAAGGTCGGTCGCCGCCGGGACCGATCTCAATATCGTTTACCCTTGCATTATAGGGACAGAAATGATACAAGTTTCATGGATTCTTGAGGCATTCTTACGTTAATATTTCCTGAGCCGATTCTATTGTCGGCTGGAGTGTAATAATGAAGAAAGGCTCACCTTTGGCCTTGATCGCCATCTCTTTGGTTCTCGCTTTTGGAGACACTGTTCGGGCCGAGCAGGGCGCGTTCGAGTATCCGTGCTATCTACTCGACGCCTATGACGCCGACGACAGTTGCTGGACGGGTATGGACGCTCACGGCCGGTATAAAGGTCCGATTCGAGTAATTCCTGAACGATGGCTTGTCGGCCCGCCCCTGTCCGAGAAGTCAGCGGTCACTCTGCCTGCCGACCACTGGGTGGAAGTTCAGTTTCGCGGCCCGATAGTGGATGGGCCCGGCGACGACATAGTGCTGATTGAGCTGGGACCCGTCAGCGAACAAGCTCTCGTCTTCGTCACCGACGGCGCCGGCGAGGAGTATTTGCTCTCAATAGCCGAGGCCGGCAGCATCGGCGCAGGCGTGGACCCGACCGAGATTGGCTTTGACATCGCCGGTGTCGCCCTGCCGTTCGCCCCTCGGGCGGTCCGGATTGTCGGATTAGACCACGGCGGAGAATCGCCCGGATTCGACGTGGCCAGCGTGCAAGCGAGAATCAGCAACAACTGTGGTGAAATCCCCTGCAATCCGGTTCCCGTCGACGGCGCGGTGAACGTCCCGGCAGATGCCGTCCTGAGTTGGTTACCCGCAGGCTCGGCCGAGAAACATGTCCTCCATTTGTCAACGGACATTGCCGATTTGAGCGGGACCGGGCGCGTGCTGGATGCCAACAGTTTCGATCCGTCCGGCCTGGAATTGGGCAGCACTTACTATTGGCGCGTAGATGAGGTCAACGATCCCGGCGTCTGGCCCGGCGCAGTCTGGAGCTTCACCACGGCCAACCGTCTTGTCGTAGATGATTTTGAAGCGTACGATGAAATCGTCGATCCTTCAAATCTCGACAGTAAGACGATCTACGACGCGTGGAAGAACGCCAACGTGTACATTTCGACCGAGCAGACTCACGAGTGCAGCAAAAAGTCAATGGCGTTCGGCTACTATTATTACAGTAACTCCGTCTATTCCGAGGCAATCCATGCGTTTAAACCGGCGCAGGATTGGGCCAAGACGGGCGTCAAAGTCCTGGAGTTGTTCTTTTTCGGCCAGCCGTACAATTCCAAAGGACAGATGTATATGGTTTTCAACGATGGAAATTCCGAGACTATTGTGCCTTACCCCGGCGATGCAAACGATCTCAGGACCGAGACATGGCAGTTGTGGAGGGTCGAACTGAGCAACTTGCGCGATCTGGATATGAGCAATATCGAGAGCTTCTCCATTGGCTTTAGCACCGCGCAGGCCGACCCGTACGGCATGGGAAGCGGCACCGTTTACTTCGACGACATTACGTTGTACTCGTCCAGATGCCTCCAAGAGAACAGGCCGCTGGCCGACCTCAATGGCGATTGCGCCGTCAATTTCCCGGACATCGAAGAATTAACACGTATCTGGCTCGACAGGGGACGCAACACCTGCGCGGTGGCGGCTCCGAACGCCCCGGTGGCGTGGTACAAATTTGACGGCAACGTCGACGACAGCGCCGGCAGCGCCCACGGATTGCTGCACGGCAATCCGACATTTGCTCCGGGCGTGCACGGCCAGGCGATAAGTTTCGACGGTTACGAGGACTCCGTGGAACTGACGCGGGTGACCAATCTGTTCTCAGCAATCACCTACGGGATGACCATCGCCCTATGGCAATACGGTGCCGACTCACCGCACCTGACCGATACGCTATGCTGCTCGAACTATGTCTACGGCAACAGCGATCCGGCGATAGCTGTCAATCTTGGCTGTTGGAGGCGTCCCGGCCAGTACAACTGGGATTGCGGACAATCTCGGTCGTTCCATGACCGGCTCAGCGGACACCACCGCTACGAGAGCGAATGGTCCGGTCGATGGAACCATTGGGCGTTCACAAAGGATGTGCGTTCGGGACAGATGCAAATCTTCCTCAACGGGCGGCTTTATGACAGCCGGGCCGGGGCAGACTCACCAATCTCGCGAATTACCTCATTCGAGATCGGCTCCGGCTTCTACGGCGGCTACGATGGCCTGATCGACGACTTCCAAATCTACGATTACGCCCTCTCACAGAGCGAAATCGCCCACGCGGCCACCAACGGGACCGGCGTCTTCGACCTGCCTCTGATGCTGCCGGGCGATTTGAACAACGACAACCGGATCAACTTCGCCGATTTCGCACTTTTGGGCGACAATTGGCTCGAAAACGGGCTATGGCCATAATATTTGGGGAAACTTGGCCCTTATTTCGGTCGATAAATGGGGTGGTCAATGTGTCAACTACAACAAATATAGGTTAATTAGAGAGTTTTTTCTTGACCGCTGCGTATGAACGCCTTAGGATACGGTCAAGTACGCAACCTTATGATGAATGAGATTGTGGGTCGTCCCGTGCTTTCTATGGTGTTGTTGGTACCTTGGCAAGGGACGCACAATAGAGAAGGCTTGTAGGTCTTTTCTTTTACGGTGATAAAGTTGCAAAGATATTTTCGGCGATGTCCGCGGTCGAGCAAATGTGCTGTTGCGGCCTCGAACATGGTACTGAAAGTAAATTTAGCGTGAAACGAAATCTGCTTGAAAAAGCGTTTGCTTGTCCGAGAGGATATTTTAGTGTTGAGCAAGGAACCAGCCAATTGTAAGGAAAAGATTGGCCTTTTGACGCCTACAGTGCCACCGTTAGAGGAGATTTTGGCGGCAAGTAGCTGATTCTACGCTCGCGCGAAAGGGATTTCGTAATTCATAGCCGTTTCTTTGTGACTTTCCTGCCACCGGACCCCCGATCCGTCCCATCGAGCGACGTTTATATAACTCTATGAGAAGTGCAAGGGAAAGGTAGGTACATATGGATGTCATTTTGATGCAATTCGGTCTTCCAGCCATCATGGCCACCATTGTTGCCTTTATTCTGGGAGTAGGTTTGGCTGCGATCGTCGGCCAGATGATTTCCAGAGCGAAAGCAAAGACGTTGGAACAGGACCTGGACAGACAGGTTGAAGGCGCCAAGAGAGAAGCAGAGAACATAATCAAGTCCGCCCAGATTGATGCCGCTGGCGAGACGATCAAGAAAAGGGAGCAACTGAACGCCGAGGCAAACAAAGTCCGCGGCGAGCTGCACGAAATCGAGATGCGGCTGACCAAGCGCGAGGATACGCTCGATCGCCAGACGGAGTTGCTCCAGCGGCACGAGGACGGGCTGAACAAGCAGCAAAAGGAGGCCGAGAGAAAGCTACACAATATCGACCTGAAGGAAAAACAGCTTTCGCTCCTGATGGCCCAGCAGAAGAACCAATTGCTGAAAATAACCGCAATGAACATGGATGAGGCCAGAGAGTTGCTGTTAAAGCGTCTGGAAGACGAGTGCGAGCATGAAATGTCATCTTTGATTCAGCGCAAGGTCGAGGAGACCACCGAGACCGCCGAGGAAAAGAGCCGGGAGATAATCAGTTCGGCCATTCAGCGGTACGCCGCCGAGCAAACCTGCGAAGCCACCGTCTCGACCGTAGAAATACCGAGTGACGACATGAAAGGCAGGATCATCGGCAGAGAGGGACGCAACATCCGTGCCTTCGAAAAGGCCACAGGCGTAGACGTGATCGTAGACGACACGCCCGGGATGATAGTTGTCAGCGGCTTTAGTCCCGTCAGACGCGAGGTTGCCCGCCTTTCCATGGAGCGACTCATCCAGGACGGTCGCATACATCCGTCCCGCATCGAAGAGCTTGTGGCACAAACGAAGAAGGACGTCAACAGCAAGGTCCTGCAGATCGGCAAGAACGCTGCAGTGGAGACCAACGTCAGGGGAGTAAACAACAAGGTGCTCGGTCTGATAGGCGCCCTGGCCTACAGAACCAGCTACGGCCAGAACGTCCTTCGCCACAGCGTGGAGGTCGCCTTTCTCGCTCAGGTCATGGCCGACGAGCTTGGCCTGGACGGTTCGATAGCAAGGCGTGCCGGGCTGCTGCACGACATCGGCAAGGCAATCGACCACGAAGTCGAAGGTAACCACCCCACAATAGGTGCGAATTACCTCAAGCGTTTCAGCGAGTCGTCTATCGTGCTCAACGCCGTCGCGGGACATCATGGTGATATTCCGCCGGATAATCCATATACTCCGCTCGTTGCCGCCGCCGACGCCATCAGCGCCTCGCGCCCTGGCGCCAGAAGAGAAACGCTCGAGAGATACATCAAGAGGCTCGAGAAACTCGAGGAGATCGCAGGCAGCTTCAAAGGGGTCGAGAACGCATACGCAATCCAGGCCGGGCGGGAAATCCGTGTTATCGTATCGGCCGATGAGGTGGACGACGAGTCGGCTATGAAAATTGCCCGCGACATTGCCAACAAGGTTGAGAACGAAATGACCTATCCCGGCGAGATCCAGGTAACACTGCTGCGTGAGGTCCGCTGCATCGAATACGCAAAATAGTCTCGTGCATACGAAAATGAAACTGAATATTCTTTGTATCGGTGACATAGTAGGTCGGCCCGGCAGACGCATTATCGGCGATAAGCTAAAGCCGCTGATCAGGGAGCTGGACATCGACTGCGTGATAGCCAACGCTGAGAACGCCGCCGGCGGCTCAGGTCTGACACCACAGATTTACGAGAAACTGCTGCGGACCGGCGTAAATCTGATCACGCTCGGCGACCACACTTACCGCAAAAGAAGCATAATCCAAACGCTGGAAACAGCAGACAACATCGTCCGGCCTGCGAACTTCTCCGAACGCGCAGCCGGCAAGGGCGTCGCGTTTTACCAGACAAACAAAGGACCGGTAGTGGCAGTGGTCGCCCTGATAGGCCGTCTCTTCATGAAACCGGGCGACTGCCCCTACAATGCTATCGACAATATCCTTCCCCGGATCGGCCAAAAGGCCGACATCGTCATAGTCGATTTCCACGCCGAGGCAACCAGCGAGAAAATCGCCATGGGCTATCATCTCGACGGCAGGGTCAGCTTGTGTTTCGGCACCCATACTCACGTTGTGACCGCTGACGAGAGAGTTTTGCCTAAAGGCACTGCGTACATTACGGACATCGGCATGACGGGGGCACACGATTCCGTGCTCGGCCGAAGCGTAGAGAATGTCTTAAAGGCGTTTCGAACGCAGATGCCGTACCCATTCGAGATAGCGACCGGTGATGTGAGAATCAACGGGGCCCTTGTCACCGTTGACAGCAACACGAAAAAGGCTGATAAGATCAAGCGCATGAGAGTTGACACCGACACCGAAGACGCGAAGACATACGACAGCGACGACGGCAAGCCGGAATACCTCAACAACAACTTCTGATTTCGCATAGCATCGGCGCTGATTCGCTCGCGAAATCCTTGACTTTTACTCCGAGAAAAACTGCAATCACAGTTTATGAGATGATTTACTGACTACTGACTACTGACTACTGATTGTTGATTATTGGCTGTGACTATCGCATGAAGGGATTGTGGGCCTTTTCGTGGCCTATTGTAGTGGCGGGGCCGTGGCCGGGATAGACTTTTGTCTCATCGGGCAGGGTAAAGAGCTTTTCCCTTATGCTGCTGGTGAGCTGCGACATGCTGCCGCCGGGAAAATCTGTTCGGCCCACCGAGTCGGCGAAAAGCGTGTCGCCGACGAAGGCGACGCCATCTTCTTTCGAGTAAAGGCAAATGCCGCCGGGCGTGTGACCCGGAGTGTGAAGCACGAGCAGTTCTATACCGGCCAGATCGATCACGCTCTGCTCTTGGAGAGAGAAATCTTCCGGCTTGGTGGTGAAAGGCGCCCCGGTCATAGCGGACAGATTCGCCTGGGGCTCTGTCAGCATTTCGGCGTCGAGTTTGTGAATGTGGACCTTCATGTCCCCGAATCGGCTGCGCAGTGCCGCCACGCCTCCAATGTGATCTGCATGGCCGTGAGTGAGAACTATCGCAACCGGATTCAGTTCCTGCTCTTGGAGAAAGTCGATTAAGCCGCCGATATCGAGACCGGTGTCGATCACCAGGCAGTCAGTGGCTGTCTCGCTGCCGCGCAGAACGTAGCTGTTGGTTTCGTAAGCACCCAAAATCAGACTGTCAATCTTCATTCTTATGCTCCTTGTCAAAGACTGGTTATGGTAAGGGAAAGGGCTTGGGGCGTCAAGAAGTCTTTGAACTTGACCGGCAGGCCCAAGTTTGTTAGTGTGCCCGCGTTGTGACTACTTGACAGAGCGTGGGTCATAGATTGTTACTCCCGTGGGAACCGCAGAAGCCGTATTCAACGCTTGACAGTATGGAGAAAGTTGTCGAATGAAAGCCTTTGGGCGAATATTCAAATACATCTGGCCACAATGGCCCAGGCTGATTGTGGTATTCAGCACAGCGATAGTTGTCGCGATCCTCCTTTCGGTCAGTTTCATGACAATCATTCCCTTGATGAAAGTCATGCTCGGACAGGAAGGCCTACACGGCTGGGTTGACCGCAAGGCGTGTGACTCAAAATACGGTGTGGATATCTACCTGCCTGACGCGGCGGATATTACGACGGGTCGGGCGCAGGATATGATGCACAGCCTTCTGGTAACGGGCGTCGAAAAGGACAGCCTGGCCCATTTGGCGGGACTGCAAAATGCCGACAGAATCGTGGGAGTCGGCGCATACCGTCCATCGGAGGACAAACCGACGATCGCGGCGTCCAAAATATTGGAGGAACTGGCGATCAGCGACGACGCCCAAATCATCGTTGAGGTTAAACGATTAGATCCGAACAACGTGCTCAAGGTCGAGACGCTTACCTTCCACACTCCTTCAGACGAAGATTTCATATTAAGACTGGACTGGGGCAGGGTTCGCAGGACCCGATGGTCACTCAAACTGGGCCTGATAGCAAAGGCCCAATGGGCGGTCGGCTTTCTGCCGAGAGAACAGAACCAGACCAACAAGACCGACGCCGTAATCTTTATTATTCTTGCGATGGTAGTCGTAACTATCATTCGCTGCCTGGCGAAGTTCTACCAGGGTTACATGGCTCACAAGGTTATGCAGGTGGCCATCACTCAGATGCGAGAAGACGTCTTCGGCCATGCCATTGAAATGCCGATGGGATTCTATGCCGACGAAAGACCGACCGACACGATCAGCAGAATCATACGTGATACGGACTTGATGGCGGCGTCGATCAAAACGCTGCTCGGACGGGCGCTTCGTGAGCCGCTCAACGCATTGTTCATGTTGATTTTTGCCATGCTCTTGAGCTGGCAACTCGTGCTGATCTTTCTGTGTATGGGCCCGTTTGTGGTGGGATTGACAGCTCTTTTCGGCAAGAAGATGAAGAAAGCAACGAGGAAGTCACTGGTGGCCGGATCGCAGATGCTTGCCAAGCTCAATGGGGTTATGGCTGGTCTAAAGGTCGTCAAAGTGTATAACCAGCAGAGCTACGAACGAAACAGTTTCAAAACGATAAACGACAGATTGCTCAAGCAGTTGTTGACAATCGCCAAAGTCAACGCGGCTACAACGCCCACGCTGGAAGTTTTCGGAATGATCGGCGGAGCTATGGCACTGGTCGTGGGGGCACACTGGATCACTCAAAGCACAGCTACTGAAAATCGGATAGAAGGTCCGCAATTCTTTGTGCTTCTGGCTTTGCTCGGAGCCGCCGCCGAGTCCGTGCGAAAAGCCAGCGGAGTGTGGAACAGAATCCAGGAAGCCAACGCCGCAGCAGAGAGGGTTTTTGCAGTCATGGATGAGCCGGTCGAAGACGAGTCGTCCAAGGCGCCGGCCCTTGAGCCTGCCAAGGACAAGATCGAATTCGTGGATGTCGCTTTCACCTATCCCGGCGAGCGGGCACAGGTCCTAAAAGGGGTGAACCTTGCCGTCCAGGCGGGTCATAATGTCGCCATTGTAGGACCGAACGGCTCGGGCAAGACCACCCTGGCCAATCTGATTCCCAGACTCTACGACCCCGACAGCGGACAAATATTGATAGACGGCAATGACATTCGCAAGGCTTCCCTTGTGAGTTTGCGCAACCAGATAGCGATGGTAACGCAGAATATCGTGACGTTCAACGACACGATCGAGGCTAACATAGCATACGGCAAAGCCCGAGCCACCTCCGAGGAGGTTGAGAACGCCGCCAGGCGAGCGTATGCTCACGAGTTTATCAGCACGCTGCCGCAAGGTTATGATACGGTAATAGGCGAGCACGGCACGGGGCTAAGCGGCGGACAGCTTCAGAGGATCGTCATCGCACGAGCAATCCTGAAGGACCCGGCGATCTTGATTTTTGACGAAGCCACCAGTCAGGTCGATGCCGACAGCGAAGCCAAAATCCACAACGCTATCGAGCAAGTCATGCAGAACAGAACGACTTTTATCATAGCCCACCGATTCAGCACGGTTATCAGCGCCGACGTGATAGTGGTAATGGATGACGGGCGGATCATCGCTCAGGGCCAGCATGATGAACTGATACAGACTTGCCGGTTGTACCAAAGTCTGTACGAAACGCAGTTAGTCAAGACGTAGCACAGACGACTCGGGCAACGACCCAGACTACTTAATACGGCGATTCCGCTCGGATTTGCCCGGCCTGAGGGGGTTTTTTCATGGTTGTATGGAAAATTCGCACTTTGATTCACAGGAGATTGCTTATCTTGCCGATTAGAATAGGTGATGTCAGCCGAGGATGTAGTCCTGAGCCTAGCGATTGAAAAAATTGCAGTTTTCTGCGTTGAATTGCCGCTGTGAGGATATCCTTTAATGTTCAGTGGAGTTGAAGTTATGCCTGATCTTCTGCGCCAAGCAAAGGCTCACGATCTTTTTGAGAGATACGTAGGCAACCCAATAATGACGGCGGATAATTGGCCCTACGCGACAAATGCGGTCTTTAATCCCGCCGCGGCCAAGCTGAACAATGAGACGCTTCTGTTGGTCCGCGTCGAGGACATGCGCGGCTTTTCGCATTTGACCGTCGCCCGCAGCGCAGATGGATTCACGAACTGGGAAATTGACCCGACGCCGACCATGCAGGCAGACCAGAACTCCCGAGAAGAAGAATGGGGACTCGAGGATCCTCGCATTGTCTGGCTCGAAGAGCAGAAACAGTTCGCCGTCACCTACGTTTCGTTCAGTGAGGGCGGCCCCGTGGTGTCCCTTGCAATCACCAAGAATTTCAAGACGTTCGCCCGCTTAGGCGGTCTGCTGCCGCCGGAGGACAAGGATGCATGTCTGTTTCCTCGCAGGTTCAACGGGCGATTCGCCCTGATCCATCGGCCCATCGTGCGGGGCGAGGCCCACATGTGGATCAGCTTCTCGCCCGACTTGAAGCACTGGGGTGATCACAGGCCATTGATAAAGACAAGACACGCCTATTGGGACGGCCAGAGAGTTGGGCTGGCCTGTCAACCGATCGAAACGCCTCAGGGTTGGCTCATGTTCTATCACGGAGTGCGCAATACTACCGCCGGAGCGATTTACCGCGTCGGGTTGGCACTTCTGGATTTGAATTCCCCGTGGAAAGTTCTGCGACGCGGCGACGAGTGGGTCCTCGGGCCAAGCGCGCCCTATGAGCGTATCGGCGATGTCAGCGACGTGGTATTTCCGAATGGCGCAATTGTCCAGAAGGAAACCGATCAGATTCATCTCTACTACGGAGCTGCCGACAGCACTATCGCCGTGGCGACAGCCAAGATGAGCAACTGTGTCGACTACATTATGTCCTGTCCCGAAGTCGAAGAGTAGTGCCCGCACAGATTCTCCCCGGCAGAGCAAAGCATCGTCGCCATACTTGGGGATACCTCGGTTGTCTACACTTTTGCCGCCTGGTGGTCTATGGCAAGCTTGCCCCGCACTCTTTCGAGCATCTGTGCCTTGCTCTGGATTCTCCAGACCAGTACGACTACGGGCTCTCTCTTCCTATCTTCTTTGAAAGTTATGACTATACGTCCAAAACCCATCAGCCGTTCGAGGAAATCGCTCGTATCGATGCGACTGTTGTAGTCTTCCCTGCCTATTTGCTCCCCAGACTCAGTCGGTCCCTCCTGCAGGTTCATGTAATTGGGCGTGACAGTCACGTAATAGAAAAGACCTTTGAGCCAGGAAATGGATATGGCGAGCAGGCCAATTATGCCCACGAGCAGATAGACTGCCGTATTCATGGAAAGCGCGATGCGCTTGAACAGCCGGAGGAAGGGCACGACCCAATCGAGCAAATGGAGCCACAAGAGGAAGAACCCTATGCTTACGAGAGCGATAAGCAGTATCTTTATGCTGACATTGTATTCTTCTATTAGGAAGTTAAGGAAGAATACGGCAGCCCAGACGCCGCCGATGGCAGCCGGAGGAACACTGTCAAAACAGGAGACCACCGCGGCCAGGAACGATGCGACAATCGTCGGAACATAGAGTATCTTGGGTGTCCACGAGAAGATGACCAGCCAATCATTGATGTCGGCGTCTTCCTTAATGACCTTCTGCATCCGCAGTCTTGTCCGCAAGGGCTTTCTAAACAAGAAGCCTGCCAGAATGCCACCGCCGATTGCGCCTATAGCGATGTAGATTGCTATCATCTGATTCGAGAACCATGCAACCTCTTTCGCCTTTGGCAACAGCAAGTGAATGAGGCCCCACCCAATAAGGACCACTCCGAGCACAGCCCCGCCCCAGAGCAAAATCTTCTTGTTTCGCTTTGGGGCTTTCGGCTCCTCGGAGGCCTTAGGCTCCTGCGAGACTTTGGGCTCGGCCTGCTTCTCAACAACGCTCTCACTGCCTTCGACACTCTGTTCTTCCATGATATGCCCTTTCAAGAATGAGCTGTGAGTTCTGCAAAGTGCAGTTCGGGCATATATTACTGGAAATCACCCGGCGAAGCAAGGGGCTCCCATTGCACCTTCGCGGCGCCCAGCAGTGTGCCGGTCGCGTAGGCCAGATCGACCAAAGCTATTTGATACTCGGCCAGCGCAAGGATTTCGGCGCTCTGGGCGTCGGCAAAGTTCGTCTGCGCCTGGAGAACGTCGGTGGATGTTAGCAGGCCCAGCTCAAATTGACGCTGTTCGGCCTCGAACAACCGACCGTCCAAAATCGTCCTCTGTCGGCTGGCCAGAACACGCTGCCAATTGGCCTCGAGCTGGTCAACGGCATTCAACACCTCGAGTTCGATGAGCGCTTCGCGACTGTCCCGGCTGGCCAATCGTTGCCTGCGCTGATACAAAGCCTGCCGCATCTGACTCTTTCCCGCTTCATTTCCCAGAGGCACAAACAGTTGAAATCCGAGTCGATGGTCCTCGAATCTTTTGTCAAATAGTAAATCGAGTGAGTCGTCCCTGGTTGGGCCCAGCCCGTTTATGTTATACCGGTAATCCATCGTGACCAAAGGCAGCGACTGATTCTTCATATAATCGACCGCGGCGACATCCTCGGCGATCTGCAACTCTAACTCGAGCATTTCCATTCGGTTTTCGATAGCAGTGGTCACCAACCGGCGTCTTTCCAGTTCGTAGCGAACAGGATC
>JADHXR010000035.1 GCA_016782865.1 Phycisphaerae bacterium | reverse complement strand
TTACCCATAGAAAAGGTTACCGTAGTTGTCAAGGGATCACCCGTAATCAATGATGCCACAATGGAAGATGCGGACCTTGCTGGTTTGCCCCGCAGTGTAGAGGTGATTGACAACGGCTCTGATGGGCCCGGGACGATTTTGGAGACCTGCTCCCAGGTTTTTGTCGATCGTTTCAAAGAAGCTGATCTGGTGATTGCCAAGGGACAGGGTAACTACGAGACCCTCAGTGATGTAGATAAGAATATGTTCTTCGTACTAAAAGCCAAGTGCCCTGTTATCGCACAGGACCTTGATTGTGAAGTTGGTGAAATGATTTTCAGAAAGAGCAAAACATTTAGCGATGCTGTGGATTTGGTGAAGGAGGCCGAATAAATGCCAGGTTTTGATGGTACGGGGCCGTTAGGTCAAGGCCCGATGACAGGACGAGGTCAAGGGTTTTGTGCCTTGACAGTCTCCGAAGAAAACCCGGGCGAAGCGAAAGGTTTTGCGGGATTACAAGCTGTGCCCGTTGGTCAAAAAGTTGAGAGTTTTGAAAATACTGAAAAGGAGGTGATTAACATGCCACTTGGAGATGGGACGGGTCCTGCAGGATTAGGGCCAATGACAGGAAAAGCTGCTGGTTTCTGTGCTGGGTTCGGCGTACCGGGCCATATGAATCCTGTTATGGGTAGAGCCGGTTTTTATGGTGTCGCCGCACCAACACAAAGGCCGTATGGTGCAGGTTCGTATAGTTATGGAAAACCTTACGGCGGACGAGTTAATCCATGGTTTCGCAGAGGCTTTGGTTTCGGCCGCGGATTCGGGCGGGGCCGCGGTCGCGGCAGAGTCAGATTTGGCTATTGATGGTAGATTTAAATGAGCACTTAATTGCAGAAAGGATGGATATTATGCCCAGAGGAGATGGTACAGGGCCTACAGGCCAAGGACGCGGCATGGGGCGAAGGCAAGGCCAAGGTAGAGGTCGAATGGGTGGCCCGTTTGCCGCGGGACCGGGCGGTCTTTGTGTATGCCCCAACTGTGGCTACGAAGAAGGGCATGGAGTAGGACAGCCCTGCAACAAAAAGAGCTGCCCTAAATGCGGCGCGACAATGACGAGGGGTTAAGGCGTTCTCGAAGAAAAGGGAACCAGATCTGAAAATATATTCTACGACAAGTTTTGAAAGGGGAATTACTATGCCAGGTGGAGATGGAACAGGTCCTGGAGGTATGGGACCAATGACAGGTAGAGCTGCGGGTATCTGCGCAGGTTACGCAGCACCAGGTTACGTGAATCGTATTGGCGGGCGAGGCTACCGGGGCTCGAGTTGCGGTGGTGGTTGGGGTCGCCGTAATTGGTTCCACGCCACGGGTCTTCCCGGATGGGCGAGAACTGGATATGGCTTACCGGCTCGGGGCGGCACTGGGAATCCGTATGCTTATGGCGGCGGGCCATTCACTCCAGGCCTAACGGCCGTACAGGAACTCGATGCCCTCAAAGATCAGGCGAAATATGTTGGCGACGCTCTCGGCGATATCAATAAACGCATAGAAGAGCTTGAGAGTCAGAAAAGTGGCAATGAATAAGTAGAAAATCGTGTTTAGACAAGCCTGTCGCAACAAGGTAAGCAGAAACAGGCCTGCTTACTACGAGAGTGCGTGTCCATAAACTTCCCTCTGTCAGGGAATTGTAAGAAGCTTGCCCTTAAGGAGGTAGGACTATGCCGGATTTTGGAAATCCGTTCGGCGGACTTGCCAAGGACCGCAAACTCACGGACGCAGAGTTGGTCCTGCCCGAGAGGAACGTGTGGACTTTCTTAGAGAGGACCTCTTATGAAAATTGCAGTGACTTCGACAGGCCCTACGCTTGACGACAATGTGGAAGCTCGCTTTGGCCGCTGCGTGTATTTCTTGATTGTTGATACTGACACCATGGAGTATGAAGCAATCGAAAATCCCAACATCGCCCTTGGCGGTGGTGCGGGAATTCAGTCTGCTCAGTTGATGTCGGAAAAAGGCGTAATGGCTGTACTAACCGGCAACTGTGGCCCTAACGCATTTAACGTCTTTGGCCAGACAGGAATACAGGTTGTCGTCGGTGTCAGAGGTCAGGTCCGCAGCGCCGTCGAGCAATTCAAAGCAGGGGCTTTCTCTTCTGCTTCGGAGCCTAATGTAGGCAGCCACTTTGGAATGGACACTGCACCGGCAGACCCGACGCTAACGAGACAGCCGAAGACTATTCCATTCGGTCAAGGTGACGGACGTGGCATGGGCCGAGGTATAAGTGGCGGACGCGGCATGGACCAAGGTATGGGGCGCGGCGGTGGAATGGGCAGATGTATGGGTGGAGGGCGTGGCAAGCGTATGGGAGGTGGTTTTGGAATGGGCAACTGGCCGGCAGTAGAACAGCCTGCTTCTCCATCGGAGTCAGATGTTGATCCGGCGCAGGCACGGGCTTTTTTGCAGAGTCAACTGCAGGTCCTGGAGCAGCAGAAACATCAGGTTGAACAGAGGATAAGAGAGCTGGAAACGGGGCGGAGACTGATCGCGATTGTTTCTCTTGAAAGGTGCGCTGGTTGCGGTATTTGCACCGATGTTTGTCCGGAAAATGCCATTGAGATCAACGGACACGCTGTTGTGAACAGCGAGCTTTGTACCGGTTGTGGCAAGTGTGTATCTGAGTGTCCAAATGAAGCCATTGTTATTGCATCCACAAGAAACTCGTGGTAGATCTACACGTTGTATACGTTAATTTACAGGGAGAGATTTCATCCGCGGCCCAAAGGGTCGAGATGAGGTGTAATACGCCGAAATCAATACTTCATGCATGCGTCCTACCTGTGCGTATCCGAGAAGTATCCCTGAATGAGAAAGGACGTGTCTCATGAGGATAACAATTGCATCGATAGGAAAGATCTTGGAATCCGAGGTTGACCAGCGTTTTGGCAGAGCGGCCTACTTCATTATTGTCGATACTGAGACGATGGATTTCAGTACCTTTCAAAACGATCGCGTTGCTGCTGAGGAGGAAGCAGGCATTGGTGCGGCCAAGGCAGTGGCAGGAGCTGGTGTTCAGAGTGTGTTGACAGGTAACTGTGGTACAAAAGCCGAGCGAATCCTGCGTGATGCCGGCGTGAGGTTGTATACCGGGGTGACAGGGACCGTCCTGGAGGCTATTGAGCTTTATCGAGGTGGCAGGTTGACTGAGGCTAACGGGCCAAATGTCCAATCGCATTTTGGCACCGACCATGAAGCAAAGGCAGGGATGAGCAATGGAACAAACATTTGACGCAAGGGAAATACGCATTGGTTTTCATCCGGATGGATATAGGATAGACAGGACAGCCTCAGCGATGAACAGGTATACCAAATGGCAGACTAAGTTAGGTGATCGCTGGCGCAATCCAGAACCCGTGTGTTTCGATTCCTTGCCACAACAAGGATGGTTTGCAGTAGACAGATTCGATTGGGACAGAGTCAATAATATTGAGGACTATGCCTGACATGCAGATTGCTATAGCTAGCGGAAAAGGCGGTACGGGCAAGACAACTATAGCGACCAATCTGGCTTGCTATATTGCTCGCTCGGGTGAAGATGTGCAGTACATCGATTGCGATGTTGAAGAACCGAATGGCCACATTTTCCTGAAACCGGAAATAAGCGAAACACAGACCGCTGCGATTGATACACCCCAAGTTGACGCAGAAAGATGCGATGGATGCGGCAAATGCAGTCAGCTCTGTCAATATAGCGCCATAATCTGCTTGAAAGAGACTGTAATGACATTTGAGCAGCTATGTCATTCGTGTGGTGGGTGTATGCTTGTCTGTCCTACCGGTGCCATCACGGCGAAACAAGGGCCAATCGGTTTTGTTGATTTGGGTGCCGCCGATGGCGTCAAATTTGCACAGGGGCGACTAAATATAGGAGATATACATACGCCCGGCCTGATAAAACACGTCAAGCAGCATGCCGCTAAACGAGGGTATGTTATCATAGACGCTCCACCGGGAACATCCTGTCCGGTAATTGAAGCTGTTAAGGGAGCAGATTTTGTCCTGCTTGTCACCGAACCTACGCCATTTGGCCTGAATGATCTGAGATTGGCAGTCGGAATGGTCAGAGAGCTGAAGCTGCCATTCGCAGTGGCGATAAATCGCAGTGATATAGGAGACGAGCAAGTTAGACGGTACTGCGACCAGGAGAGCATAGAGGTCGTCCTTGAAATACCTGACGACCGCCGAATTGCGGAGGCCTATTCGGTGGGCGAGATGGTTATCGAAGCACTGCCGGGATACCGAAAGAAATTTGCAGATTTATGTGAACGACTAAAGATGACTGGGGATCAGGTTTCATGACACCAGATGGCTGTGATTGCGTGATAAGGATAATTCTTGATTTACAGGTGCGCCATGCAGCCCGCAAGATTCTCGAGGTAGGAGGAAATGCAGACCATCGCGAGTTGAAAAAGGCATATCGAAGAGCATCGGTGAAGTATCATCCTGACCACAATCTGGCTGATCCAGATGCGAATAAGAAGTTCATACTTGTCAAGTGTGCTTATGAACTATTGACAGAAGATACGCCTTGCCCCGCACTGCTCGAAGAAATCCGTTCCTGGGATGTTTCTCCAGAGGATGACAAATACAAACTCGACAATCCGTGGGGGCTTTTCCTCTGGTGGCGTGACAAATTCTTCGGTTCGGGAGAGAAAACCAAATCACACAAACGGACTTCCTGCATATAAGGTTTGCACTCTATGAAAGAATTAGTGGTCATAAGCGGCAAGGGTGGGACGGGCAAGACCAGCATCGTGGCGTCTTTCGCAGGGCTTGCGAAGAATGCCGTATTCGCTGATTGTGATGTAGACGCAGCGGATCTGCATTTGGTCCTGGAGCCGAAGGTCAAACATGAGTCTGATTTTTCCGGCGGAAAACGAGCATCTATAGTGACTGAGCAATGTGTTGGCTGCGGCAAATGTAAAGACCTGTGTAGATTTGATGCCGTAAGCTCCAACGGCTCGCTGAGCGACAGTGAAGCTGAGACATTTACTGTCGATCCGATTTCGTGTGAAGGCTGCAAGGTATGTGTTGAATTCTGTCCGGTCGGTGCGATTGATTTCAAGGATAGCGTAAATGGACGGTGGTTCATATCGGATACACGATTCGGACCAATGGTTCATGCTGAGCTTGGAATTGCAGAGGGAAACAGCGGAAAGCTGGTAACTCTTATTCGCAGGGAGGCAAAAAGAATAGCTGCAGAAGAGAACAGGGATCTGATAATCGCTGATGGTTCGCCTGGAATTGGCTGTCCGGTCATAGCCTCCATTACCGGGGCGGATTTGGTTTTGATAATTACCGAACCCACACTTTCAGGAAAGCACGATCTTGAGCGTGTTGCGGAGTTGACCGCGAGCTTCGGAATTCCAACGTTAGTGTGCATAAACAAATCAGATTTGAACCCGCAGATGACGAGCCAAATTGCCGAAGAAGCGGACAATCGAGGCATCAGACTGGCAGGTAAGATTCGCTACGACAAGGCTTTTACCAAGGCTCAAATTATGAAGGCGACGGTAATTGAGTATACCGGCGGCTGGGTGTCGGAGGAGATAAAGGCCTTGTGGAGAAACGTCATCTATGAATTGGGTTGAGCATAAATAGGGACCATGCACGAAATAAATTACCGAATTTGATGGTCAAGTGTGCTGCAGATTTGGTCGGCTTCGATTGAGCGAAACCACAGGCGTAGCGGGCCGGAGCCTGTCCCGAGCGAAGCCGAGGGATCAGGATTTCGCGATTGAGAAACGATCAAAGATGCGGTGCAATTGGGCAGCAAAACGGGAAGTTATTTCGTGCATGGTCCTAAGGGGTAATTAGAAATGACAAGAAAACCAGGCTTATGTGAAGCGGAGGGGAATACCACGAACCAATTGCAGACCGAACAGGAACACATTAACAAGAACCTTGAGCACGTAAGGCACAAGATTTTGGTTCTCTCCGGTAAGGGCGGCGTGGGAAAAAGTACGATAGCAGCTAACCTTGCCGTTTCATTGTCGTTAGCGAACAAACGTGTCGGACTTCTTGACATTGATATCCACGGCCCGAGTATTCCCAAGATATTGAATCTTGAGGGCAGAGTGATCCAGGTTCTCGGTGAGACAATGCTGCCAGTCCAGATCGGTCCGGATTTGAAGGTTATGTCCATCGGATTCCTTCTGCGCGACAGTGATGACGCCGTCATTTGGCGCGGGCCGATGAAGAATCAGGTGATAAAGCAGTTTCTAAAGGATGTTAAATGGGGAAGCCTTGATTTTCTCATTGTTGACTCGCCCCCGGGAACAGGCGATGAGCCGCTTTCCATTGTCCAGCTCTTGGGAGATGCGGATGGTGCTATCATAGTGACCACACCACAGCAGCTCGCACTTTCAGATGTAAGGAAGAGCATATCCTTCTGCCGGAATCTCAACATGCCGGTGTTGGGAGTCCTGGAGAATATGAGCGGATTCGTATGTCCCAAATGCGGGGAACAAACCGACATATTCAGCTTAGGTGGCGGCCAAGACATGGCGCGGCAGCTTGGGATTCACTTTCTGGGAAGAATCCCGATAGATCCACAGATTGTGCAGGCATGTGACACCGGACAACCCTACGTCAGTAATGACCGCCGGAATGAAACTGCCAAAGCCTTTAGTCAAGTGACTCAGCACGTACTTATGCTCGAAAATCAGGGCAAAACAGAAAAGGTAAACGTAAATCAGAAAGGAGCGCGAAAGATGCGTATAGCAATTCCTGTAGTAGAAGGCAAATTGAGCCAACATTTCGGTCACTGTGAGACCTTTGTAATCGTCGATACGGATGGCGATTCTCGTAAGGTTCTGAACCGAAAGGATCTTACGCCTCCCCGGCATGAACCAGGCGTCTTACCCACGTGGCTTCATGGTGAGGGTGTAAATGTTATTATCGCAGGCGGCATGGGACAGCGTGCGCAGCAATTGTTTGCACAAAATCAGATCGAGGTAGTTGTGGGTGCGCCCGCAGAGAGCCCCGAGAGCCTGGTTTCGGCTTATCTTAACAACACGCTGCAGGCAGGAGAGAATATCTGTGATCACTGAACCGGTATGAAACAGGAGATCATCTCATCCTCTGTATGTATTGAAGGCTAAGATTGTTCAAGCCGGCCAAGTCAAAGCTACCGCCATCGGTAAATTCCTTGATCAGCCACAACTGCTGATCCAAAGGCAAAGATCTTATGAGCGAGTATGTCTGCATAACGACACTCGTTGAAGACACCGTATCCGGAACTGGCTTGTCCAGTGAGCATGGTCTATCGTTTTGGATCGAATACGGTAACCAGAGAGTTCTTTTTGATACGGGGCAGACCTGTCTGCTTCTCAAAAATGCAAGAATCCTCGGCGCCGATGTCGCCAAGGCCGACGCTATCGTATTGAGCCATGGCCACTATGATCACACAGGTGGCCTTGCGGCCGTGCTTGATATTGCCCCAAGGGTGACGGTCTACGCACATCCGGCGGCGATACGGCCGAAATTCAGTCGAAAGGGTACCGAAACTCGGGCCATTGGCATGTCGGGATCCACAAGGCAAGTCGTTCTCGCCCACGCTCAAGATGAGAGAGTCGTGTGGACGGAAGAACCTGCTGAAGTAATGCCCGGGCTCTTCGTCACCGGCCGAATACCACGAATCACAGACTTCGAGGATGTTGGCGGTGCTTTCTACGTTGATGAAAATTGTGAAACGGCAGATATATTACCTGACGACCAGGCGATGTTTTTCGATACACCCAGAGGGCTGGTCGTCCTTCTGGGTTGCTCTCACGCTGGTGTTGTCAACACATTGGATTACATTGTGAAGCTAAGTGGGGATAAGCACATTGATAGTGTTGTAGGTGGAATGCATCTCTTGAACGCTTCCCAGGACCGCATACAGCGAACGGTGAACGCTTTTAGCAAGTACAACGTGCAGAATATCGGTTTTGGTCATTGTACAGGCGCAAATACCGCACAGGGAATTCGTAGTGCTTTCCCGGGTCGGTGCTTCACGTGCTCTACAGGTAGCCGAGCACGCTTGTAGGAGAAATCCGGAACGTTGCGCAGTCAAAAGAATCGGTGCTTTCAGACTACAGAAGATTACATTCTCAGAAAGAAGAGAAAGGTAGAGACGTATGCCAGCAGAAAATGACAAGCTTGTGCAGAGACTCCAGGAGTCCATGTTTGAAGGCTTATCGGTAAATCTCAAGAATGAGGTTTTGAATCTCCAGAACATTGGGGAAATAGACAATCCAGGCAGCTATGTCAGCGTGACGGGCGTTTGCGGAGATACTGTCGAAATGTGTCTGAACATCACCGATGGAAGAATAAGTGACATCAAATTCATGACAGATGGTTGCAATTTTACGATTGCATGCGCCAGCTACGTCACAAGAACTGCAAAAGGAAGAACCATTGAAGAGTCGCTCCAGATTGAACCGGAAGATGTTGACAAATATTTTGGAGGCCTGCCCGAGGATCACAAACACTGTGCGAAATTGTCTGTCATGACGCTGAAAGCGGCGATTGACAAGTATCGAAGTGAATTGAAAGGAATCAAATAATAGAGTGACATCGTTCAGTTGGGCAGAACCACTAACAAGACCATAGAACGGAGAGAGTGGGTTCCATGCGATTCTATCATTGACCAAGTCAAAGGCAAACTTGAATCCAAGCCCGACTACATAGCACTATCTGGATCGGGAGAGCCTACGCTTCATTCAAAGATCGGAGAGGTAATTTCTCAGATCAAGGCGATTACCGACATCCCTGTTGCAGTGCTTACAAACGGGTCATTGTTGTGGTTGCCAGAGGTAAGACGTTCTCTGATGGCTGCTGACCTGGTTCTTCCGTCACTCGATGCCGGAATCGACCGGTTGTTTCGATATGTCAACAGGCCTCATCCCGATATCCACTTTGGCAAGATGTTGGACGGATTAGTGAAATTCCGAAATGAATACGCTGGCAAGTATTGGCTGGAAGTCTTTCTCCTGAGTGGTGTAACCACTGTCGAGGTCCAGACAAGATTGCTCGCTCACTATATAAAGCTGATTGGGCCAGATAAGGTTCAGGTGAATGTTGTCAGCCGACCACCTGCAGAGGACTTTGCTATGGCCGTGCCCCCCGAACGACTGAAAGAGGCGGCATTGCAGCTCTCAGAAGAGGCAGAAATAATCGTAACCAACCAGAGTATTCATGCACAGGGTGAGACCTCAGCTCGGTTGCAGGATGTGCTGGCTCTCTTGAGACGTCGACCTTGTTCTGTTGACGACATAGCGCTCGGACTTGGCCTTCACCGAAATGCTGTTCTGAAGTGTATTGAGCAGTTATGCTCCCAAGGGCAAGCCCGACTTGAGTACACGGCTCAGGGGCAATTCTATAAAGCTTTGATCTGAACCTGCCAGGCATCCCGTTCCTATCATACCCGTGTGTATACAGATATCGTTGATATAGGAGAAATTGTCATGAAGAACCCGGAGAAAACAGAATGTCTCACCATCGGACGCGGTAGTATTATGCTCGCGACCGCTCTGATCGCACTGATCTGGGCGACGGTCGCTCCAGGGCAACGGGGAATGGGCGACAGCAAAGGTGTTGCACAGCAGAGGCTGAAGCCTCGTTTGGTCCGCATCTCAGGCAAGTTGGAGGAGATCAAGACTCATCCATGTGAGAGCACTACCGGCGAAGCTGAACTGGGCACTCATCTGATTCTCAAGGACAAGTCCGGCCATGAACTCAACATTCATTTAGGACCGGCGCCGGTGCTGTCAGACGTTGTCAAACAGCTTACAGTTGGCGAAAGTCTTGATTTGATGGGATTCCGCACCGACAAGATGCTCTCAAATCACTACGTTGCAACAACGCTGATTCTCGCCAACCGTTTCATCCAACTGCGTGACTCTGACCTCCGTCCTTACTGGTCCCGAGGCAGACTTGGTGATCAGGCCCGGTCGCCATCTATGACGACAACGGCAGACCAACGAACAGCCAGGAGAAGGGGCCGTCTTTATCATTGTCCCAAATTGTGGCAGTTTCGCGGTTCTCGTGGCTCGCCCAGGTCCTGCCCGAGGCGGCGCTGTCGTGGAAGGAGTCACTGCCACGAATGACAATTTGAAAACTGAGAAGCTTGACGACACCCGCTCAGTCAACATCAGGCGGTGCCCGGAATCAGCCTCAAACCATCTGGGTCTTTGACGTCGACTCTTTGACTACGAGCTACCCGGTTCTTAGAAAATATGAGGCGAGTATTTTTCATAGGCGAGGATGTTCTTGCAGCACTATGAGGCCAGTACTGTTCTGTGGACGACACCAGTGCTGGTCTGTGTCTCCATCGAAGCGAGGCAATCAAGTATGTAGAGGAACTCTGCTCCCAAAGCAAAAGTTAATCGAGACTCCGAAATCATCGATGGTGTCATATTGTTAAGCCATGACATTAGATCGGAGATTCTCATTCGGCGCGCACCAGAGCCCACGAATCAATGTCGAAGCAAATATTAAAAGAATTAAAGAACCACGCTCCTTTTACTCTTTTCGGGGCGTCGACAGGTTTGATAATTATGTTTTTCTCCCAGGGATTATCTTCTAAGATTTCGCACTCTGTTTTCTATACGCTGCATCCGATTCATGTTCTGCTAAGCGCGCTCGTCACAGCTTCTGTGTATGAACTTCATACATGCAGGTATAAGAAGGGCAACTGCAATCTCTGGCTTTTGCTTATTATTGGCTATGTGGGTTCGATCGGCATCGCGACAATGAGCGATTCATTAATACCCTACTTAGGAGAAACATTGCTGAATATGCCGAGCAGAGGTATCCACATTGGCTTCATTGAAAAATGGTGGTTAGTCAATCCCCTGGCATTCATAGGAGCTACCGTAGCATATTTTTGGCCCAGAACAAAGCTGCCGCATGCGGGCCATGTCCTTCTTAGCACATGGGCATCACTATTCCACATTTTGATGGCAAAGGGAGAGAGCGCAAGTTTGCCGTCATATGCTGTTGTCTTTTTCTTCCTTTTTCTCGCCGTGTGGATTCCATGCTGTGTGAGCGATATTGTGTTTCCGCTCTTATTTGTAAGGGATCGAGATTAGCACTTAAGGTGGCACGCAAGTTTATAACGTTATGGATGGTGACGACAAGTGGCAGGGACGCAAATCAGAATCGAGGACATAAATAGGATGAGAGAACGCAATGGGCTGAAATCCGGTTTTACCCTAATAGAGTTGTTAGTGGTCATCTAGATTATCGCGCTGCTAATGTTGCATTCCTGGACGGCCATGCCGAGGCTATGAACTACAAAGAACTCGGATACGAGGTTGACCCGGTGACAAAGCGTCCGGTTGAAAAAGCCCTTACTGATCTTGGGGGGCCGGGCAACAATCGACTTTGGACCGGCACAGGGAGAGATGAACCACCTATTTGACTCGTGGATCATTTCAGGCCCGTAGGATGTCTCGCATGATGTCGTCCACACGATAACACTCCTTATGATGGAATCAACAAGAAAACAAAGAGTATAGGTTTAAAGACAAATGCCAAATAACATGCTAGCCCAGATTTCCCAAGTAGTGCGTGACGAATGAACTGTGATTTGATAGTGTGGAGCTTATGGAGACCGTTCAAGCCAGTTTCGACCATCTGTTAACATATATAGCAGCTCCTCAACTTGCCGGCGAAGGAACTTCGGAAAGCATCTTGCCATTCGCCGACGCTTTCAGTGTCTTTGCAGCCTATGGATTCCCAGCGTACAGAATCTGGCCGCAAGTTTAGGATCTTAGCCCCGGCTCGTCGGCTATACGACATCCTTGCGCCGCGCGCCTATAGTGTCATCATGGTAATAGCACTATTCTACACACTGGCGGTAAAGCTCTTTCACGCACGCCGGTTTGCAATCGACGATGAATACCTGGGATGGATATTGGCCGACGTCGCTTGCTTGCTGACGGTGGAAGCTCTCCTTTCACTATTCTGCTCGACCTGGCCCCGCAAGTGGATCGTGCGCACCGCTACAATCATTGCCGCTGTTATGTGTACATGGTCGATCATGAACGCCGCCTGGCTCGTCAGAACGGGAAATCAAATCCTGCCGAGAATTTTTCTGTCTTTGATTCGGACCCCGGTAAGCGCGTTATCTATGGTTGGTGTCAATCTCGCCAAGATGCCGGCAGCAGCCTTGATCTTGCTCGTCCCCAGCGCTATCGCTCTGGCCTTTTTCATTTCCTGTCTGGCGCACCCAAGGCTGCCCGCATACAATCACAAGCGATTCAGGATTCGAATCATAATCTGTGTGATGATTGTTGCGGCAGCGGTCGTCGCCCGACCGGCAGTTGCCAGGCGCGGCTCTACGCAGATCGGTGCGGTGGGCCTGCGCCACAATTCACAGTTGCGGGCTGTCACGAGTCTTGTTCGCTCCGACTACAGGCGACAGTTCGATCCGAAGCGTACGCTACCGTCTTTTGATCAAATCAAGATCACGGCAGAACCTTGGCAGACAAAGCATAACGTGGTTGTCGTGGTTCTCGAGGGTATTCAGTACGGCTACACTTCATTTTCGGGCAGACAAGGCGATTTGACGCCGTATCTGACAAAGCTGGCCAGCCAGGGTGTGGAGTTTTCGAACACGCGTTCGTCGCTGACCCATAGTACGAAAGTGTTGTTCTCACTCTTCAGCGGCCGGTTCCCGTCAGCGTCTCAGGATATTGTCGAGGCGGTCCCGGCCGCCAAGCCTTACGGCGGCATAGCTACGGTTCTCGCAGACAAGCTTGGCTACAGGACCGCTTTCTTCCAATCGGCCATGGGTAGGTTCGAATCACGGGCCGGCTTGGTGTATAATCTTGGCTTCCAGGGATTCTGGTCCAGGGAGGACCTGGATGACCCAAACGCCTTTGTCGGTTATCTCGGTTCCGACGAGTTCTCGATGTTGAAGCCCGTCACTGATTGGATAAAAGCGGAAGAACAACCTTTTTTCGCAGTCATTTTTTGCTCGGTTACTCACGATCCGTACGTGGTCCCCGAGTGGTTTGGTGAACCGGCCAAGGAGCCTGTCGAGCGGTATCGACAGTCAATTTCTTACACAGACAAGTTTCTGGCCGCGTTGGACGTCGAGCTTGCCAAGCTCAATCTCACGGATGAGACGATCTTCTGTGTGATTAGCGACCACGGCGAGGCCTTTGGCGAGCACGGTTTGCTCGGGCACAACCGGATAGCTTTCGACGAACTCCTGCACATCCCCTTTTGTTTACGCGCACCGTTTTCGGTCGAGCCGGGCAGTAAGATCACGCGTCCGGTCAGTTCTGTCGACCTGACTCCGACCCTGCTGGGCCTCCTGGGCTTTGCAACGGAGTCCGCAGGCTTTGACGCTTGGAATGTGCTTGGCCCGGTTCCGAAGGACCGCAAAGTCTACTTTGTCGGCTGGATGCAGGAAGGACCGGCGGGCTTTGTCCGGGGCAATCGCAAATTCGTATACCATCCGCCGGAAAAGACAACTTGCGTGTATAATCTCGATGCCGACCCGCTCGAATTGGTGAGGATGGAACTGCCGGAGCAGCAGGCGCAGGAGCTTGCCGATGAGATCATCGCCTGGCGCAAAGACACCGTCTTTCGGCTCAATCAGGTTAGAACGGGCAGGAAGGTGTTGTTCGACCGCTGGCTATGTCGCTGGACGAACCGCGTTTCTTCGTCTAAGTACAAGAAGAAACCGAAATAGCCTGCTGCTCGTGTCCCCACAAGAACGATGCCTGCGGGCCTGTTGAAAGAGTCCCATCGTGCCGGCCGAGATTGCCGCGAGATTCTTCGAATCGCTCGCAATGACCTCGAAATGCACTCTTTATCATTGCCAGGAGCGAAGCTACCCTGCCCACGCGAAAGCGGAGGAAGCAATCGCACGTTTTCCAACACTAATGCAAATGTTACTGAGCAAGATGCGGTCAATTGCGTGATTGCGGAACTTATGTGACTAGCCAAGAATCATGCTTCCCCTCTTGAAAAAT
This sequence comes from Phycisphaerae bacterium, assembly GCA_016782865.1. Classification (GTDB taxonomy): domain Bacteria; phylum Planctomycetota; class Phycisphaerae; order Sedimentisphaerales; family Anaerobacaceae; genus SG8-4. The sequence continues at coordinate 38,026 of JADHXR010000035.1, read as the reverse complement.
GGATTGAAGCTCCTAATGAGAGGCGAATAGTAGCATTGCACTACTTGTTCCTCCAGCTTGGCTAAAAGGTCACAGTGCAAAAAGGACTTTTCAAGGAGTTTGGAAATGCCAAGAACGTTCATCATTCTAATACTCTCTGTTCCGATGTTACTTGCCAATCCTGCGACTGCTCAGGATGAGCAATCCGATACTGAGCAACCAGATGCGAAGATTCTAGAACTCCAGCGGCAGATTGTTGATATGCAGAAGAAGCATGATGATGAAATCAATGCTTTGAGACAACAGATGGATGGACTTGCTGCCCAAGCCAGTAGCAAGAGGACGAAGGACAAACTGACCGCTTTGCGAGAATTAGCAAAGACCGAAGCAGCACAGGAGGTTGGCACTGAAGAGGAGCCTGAAGAGACTACTTTCAGGTCCGGCAGCCTGGGCTTGCAGGCCTTGAATCCGGAAATCAGTGTCACTGGCGATTTCCTCTTCTCTTCAAGACAGGATACTACGAGCGATCAGAGCAGCGATTTTGAGTTTAGGACCCTGGGAATCCATCTCGAATCATGGCTGGACCCATCCACCCGGTTTAAGGCAGCAATACCGGTCACCGAGAGTGGAAGCGAGCTTGGTGAGGGATACATGACTTTATACAATGTTGCCGACGATCTGAATTTGACGTTTGGCAAGTTCCGTCAGCAATTCGGTGTCGTAAACCGCTGGCACAGACATGGTTTGGACCAGGTTGATTTCCCGCTGGCTCTTCGCCAGATATTTGGCAGCGGTGGTCTTAATCAGGCTGGCCTGTCATTAGATTGGCTAATGCCTCCTGTTGGCGTTGCATCGCAGCAGTTAACGTTTCAGGTTACGGACGGCTCGAATAGCCGTTTATTTGGTGATAACGCCCGTAATAGGCCCAGTCTTCTTGCACACTATAAGAACTACCGGGATCTGTCACAAGACACCTATCTGGAATGTGGTCTTAGCGGGTTAGTTGGGTGGAACGATGAATGGGACATTCAGGGCGGAACCAGACAAAACAGCAGTGAGATGACAACCGTACTTGGGGCCGATTTGTCGGTCCTGTGGGAGCCGGCCGAGAGAATGCGTTACAGAAATGTGGAATGGCGAAGTGAAGCATATTGGTTGAACAAAGAGCTTCTGGCACCGGATGGCTCAGGTTCTGACACTATCGACGCCTGGGGTCTGTACAGTTATCTACAAACCAAGATCTCCCGTACAATCGATATCGGCATCAGAGGTGACTTCTATGCACCTGATACGAAAGGCTACGCCAATCTCTCCAGTTCGCTCTCGCTGTCGCCATTGGCTGTTACGGGTGATGATCCACATCTGTGGCAAATCGGCCCATACATCACTTGGTGGCAAAGCCCGTTTGTGAAGTTCCGGGCAGAGTACGACTACAGCGACGGCAAAGGCATTTCAAACCCTGAGCATGTCATTTGGCTACAGGCAATTTTTGCCGCAGGCCCACACAAGCATGAGCGTTATTGATAGCAGAGGCTAAGATTATCATGAAACGAATGTCGATCCTAATCACACTTGCCACGGTTTTCCCTACTACGGGCGTATGTGCCAAATCGCATTTGAACGTCGTAACTACATTGCCCGATTATGCATCTATAGCAAAGGTTATCGGTGGTGATCGTATCTCTGTAAAGTCTATCGTTCGAGGCGATCAGGATGCACATTTCATTCGCCCCAAACCCTCATTTGCTACTGCGTTGCGAAATGCTGATGTTTTGGTTGCTACAGGGTTGGACCTGGAACTCTGGGTACAAACCGTGATAGACAATTCAGGCAATGGAAAGATTCGAAGCGGCAAGCCAGGCTACGTATCTGTATCTGCTGGAATGAAGCTTCTGGAAAAACCCCGGACCTTGTCAAGAGCCGAAGGAGGTGTTCATATTCACGGCAATCCACACGTCACGTGCAGTCCTATCCAGATGAAGGTAGCTGCTCGAAATATAGCCGCAGGATTGACCAAGAATGATCCGGAAGGCAAGGAAATGTACTTGCAGAATCTGGAAGAATTACATCGACAGATTGATGAGCGGTTGTTTGGCTCCAAACTTGTGGAAATGCTTGGTAGCGATACATTATGCAGCCTCGCCGAGCAGGATGAGTTAATACGTTTTCTCCAAAAGCAAAACTTTGAAGGAAGGCCGCTAATTGAATATTTGGGTGGTTGGATGAAAAAGATGCTCCCGCTTCGCGGCACACCTCTCGTTACTTATCACAAGAACTGGATTTACTTTGTCAGACTCTTCGGGCTGGAAGAGGCGGGAACCGTTGAGCCCAAGCCTGGTATACCGCCCTCTCCGAAGCATGTAACGAGCTTAATAAGTCTGATGCGAGAGAGAAATGTCGGCATCATTCTGGCTGCAAACTATTTCGATGAGCAACAGATCAGAACAGTTGCAGCAAGGACAAACGCAGAGGCTGTTATTGTTCCCCTCTACGTTGGCGGTGCGGCTGGTGTGGGTGATTATTTTGAACTTGTTGACCACTGGATTGATGGGCTTCTAAGAGCAGCGGAAAAGAAATCCATCTTAGGCGAGCGCTAACCTGGGAAAAGATGCTATGGCATCAGAAACAGTGAGATTCTTTTCGGTTCAAATAGCTTTGCTGGCTATCGTATTGATTCTACATACCTATATAGGCCTGCACATAATCAGACGCACTTTGATATTTTCTGATCTGGTCTTGGATCAACTGGCAGCTTTCGGCGCCCTTGCCGGCATAGGGCTTGGCATAGAATACGGCACGGCGCAATCTTACTTGTCCTCAATGGCAGCCGTGCTTTTCGGAGCACTATTGCTGGCCCTGATAAAACCTAAAAGCCGAGCTATACCCAGAGAAGCCGTGATCGGTATTATGTACGCGCTTGCATTAGTCGCGTCGCTCCTGTTAGCTGATAAGCTCCGCGGAGGTGAGGCTTACGTAACTAAAACGCTTGCAGGTTCCATGCTATGGGTAACCTGGCCCCTTGTTGCTGTAACGGCAATTGTATATATCGTCCTACTGGCATTCCACTGTAAGTTTCATCGCAAATTCATAGGTATGGCAGAGAATCCTCACGGTATCAAGAATGAAAGACTCTGGGATTTTTTGCTTTTTACAACACAGGGAATTATTACGGTTTTAATTGTTCCTATTGCGGGGGTACTTCTGGCCTATGCGTTCCTGATGATTCCGGCAGCCATCGCAGCGATGTTTACTATGAGATGGGCTTGGGCTGTAATAATAGGATGGGCGATTGGCTTTACGGCCTGCATAATTGGCCTCTTTTCCTCATATTCATTTGATTTGCCCTATGGTCCAAGCTTAGTGCTTTCTTTGGGCTTCTTCTTTGCTGTTGCGGTAGTCATTCGGTGTCTGTTTTCGAGTAACAGATTAGTCGGCATGAAGGGATAGGTCACATTGCTAATGATTCAGATTCTCGGCTTGCCCTTTCTGACATGTATCTTAATGAGTTCCATTCTCGGGTATTTGGGGATTCATGTCCTCAAAAGGGAGGTCATTTTCATCGATATCGCCCTGGCCCAGATTGCGGCGGTTGGCTCTATTGTTGCTCATCTTGCGTTTGAGGTACACGGAGATTCTCTCGTCGCGTATGTATGCTCCTTTGGCTGTGTCTCACTTGCGGCTGCATTCTATGCTGTGATACGAAGCAGAATCTTTCAGATATCGCTTGAAGCAGTCATCGGTATTTCCTATGCGATTGCCGCCGCCGCAGCTCTATTCCTGGTCGGCATCGCACCCGGCGGCCATATACATGTCCAGAATATACTGTCCGGCAGTCTTCTTTGGACAGGTTGGAAAGACGTAGTGGTGAGCCTGCTCACTTTTTCAGCAGTGGGGTTTTGTTTCTGCATTCTCCGGAAGCCATTGACCAACGTCTCGAATGGCTATCAACAAGCTCTTGACAAGCGTATTACGACAATAGTCTGGGATTTTATTTTTTATTTGCTGCTTGGTGTTGTAATAACACTGTCTGTTCAAATAGGCGGCGTTGTCGTGGTATTTGCCTATCTTATAATACCTGCCACAATATCGGTGATTATTTCTTCGCGTTTGGCTGTGCAGATGATGATCATATGGGCTGCTGCAACAGTGGCGTCAATAACGGGCCTTTTGTTTTCGTATTATCTTGATTTCTCAATTGGGCCCTCCGTTGCATTGTTTCTTGGCTGCGAGCTGATACTCATCGCAATTGTTGCTAGGTTTCGCCGAGGTATGAGTTCATTGGAAGACAAATCTCGGCTTTGAGAGGTAGAGCACGAGGGCATGTGAGTATTGTCTGATTTGGCTTCTCGGGCTGAAAGTACTTTTGAAAGTGTGCAGCAGAAACGATAGAATTGTGACTGTATGGAGATACTATTTGGAAGGAGTATGACATGAGTGAAATTGGACGTTTAGTTGGGACCTTCGTGCTCTTATTAACGGTGTCCATTCCACCGGTGGCGGCGGTTGGCGAGACCGATGAATGGCTGGGCTGGCGGGGACCGCACCGGGATGGGAAATCCCATGATCGAGGCCTGTTGAAGGCTTGGCCGGACGAGGGACCGGAGCTGCTGTGGAAAGTGGACGGGATCGGTAAAGGGTTTTCCAGCGTAGCAGTCAGCGAGGGGCTGGTTTACATTACCGGCGATATAGATGACAGATTGGTGCTGTTCGCCTTCGATCTCGATGGCAAACCGCAATGGAAGACCGACATTGACGCGGCATGGAGCAAGAACCATCCTGGCTCGCGGTCAACACCGGTGATAGACAACGGCAACTTGTACCTCGTCTCAGGCCACGGACTGGTCGGCTGCTACGAAGCCAGGACCGGCAGGGAGAACTGGACTAGGCAGATGCGCGAGTTCGGCGGTGGGGTGCCGAATTGGGGTTATGCCGAGTCGGTGCTGATCTATGACGATTTGGCTGTGGTCACGCCCGGCGGGGAAAACTGCATCGTCGCATTGGACAGGACCACCGGCAAGACCGTATGGACCAGCCGGGGCTTCAAGGGCGGAGCGCAGTACAGTTCATGCTACGCGTTCACGTATAAAGGGATGCCCATGATCGTCAACGGCACCCGGGAGGGCATTGTCTGTGTTAACCCAATGGACGGTCGCGTGCTCTGGTCCAACCCCTTCAGTGCCCGCAACACTGCCAATTGTCCCACACCGGCTTTCTCCAACGGATACGTGTTTTGGGCCAACGGATATCGTAAGGGCGGTATCTGCTTCAAGCTTACCATCAACCGTGGCCAAGTTACGGCCGAGGAGGCCTGGCGAACCAGGGACATGGACTGCCATCATGGAGGCTACATCCTGCACGAGGGGTACATCTACGGCAACCACAGCAGCAGCTGGGTCTGCCTGGATCTCAAGACCGGCGAAAAAATGTGGCAAGAAAGCGGAGTTCGCAAGGGCTCCATCTGCTTCGCCGACGGGATGCTGTACCTGTTTGGCGAGAGGAGAGGGGTCGCGGGCATAGCCACGTGCTCGCCTGAGGGCCTGGAGATGAAGGGTACCTTCAGTGTTGAGGGCGACGGCCCCAGTTGGGCCTATCCCGTGGTGACCGCCGGACGACTGTATTTGAGATATGACAATAACTTGTACTGCTTCGACGTTAAGGCGAAGGAGCCGTAACGATCAGGTGGGAGCGAGTTCCGGGACAGCCCGTGAAAAGGTAAGATTTCAGCCAACTTTGCTTACTTGCCCACATGTATCGAACACATAGTGAAATTCTCCGCAGCTGGTGTTAGGCAGTACGTTAACGCCAAGGCAACTCTGAGTGCCAAGCGGTAGTAGAAAACAACTTGATGTTATTCGAGAATCGTTGGACACGCACACGCTATTTCCAAACAACTGCAATTCTGGGACGGATTTGACGCGTCGTTGAAATTGGAGGGTATTGTGGTGGAGTTGAGTAGTGTATGTGGGAAATCTCAGTTAAATACTTGTTGAACTTCAGCACGAGGAGCTTTTATGGAACCACATGAACGCAGTGTTGATAAGGCGGCTCAGAAGATGATAGCTAACATGGCTGAGGCTGGCCAAAAGAATGCTTGGGATAGGCTTGAAGCCCAATTGCCACAGTGCGGGTTCGGAAAACTGGGTATCTGCTGCCGCATTTGTACGATGGGGCCGTGTCGAATAACTAAGAAAGCGCCTGTGGGGGTCTGTGGTGCTGATGCAGATACCATAGTCGCGCGCAACTTTCTCAGAGCCGTTGCTGCTGGTGCCAGCGCCCACAGCGATCACGGCCGAGGAGTAGCTGAAGTGTTTCTTGCCACAGCCCAAGGCGAGGCGCCGGACTACGATTTGAAGGACACAGTAAAATTGAACAAACTGGCCCAGGAGTTAGGTGTAGAAACCAAAGGTCGTTCGACGAGTGAGATCGCCATCGATGTCGGGGAAATTGCTTTGGCCGAATTTGGCAAGCCTAAGGGCAACCAACTCATGGCCCTTCGGGCCCCGCAGCCGCGCCAGGAGATCTGGCAGAAGCTTGACATTACTCCTCGTGCGGTGGACAGAGAGGTGGTCGAGGCCCTTCACAGAACCCATATGGGGGTGGATCAAGATTACAGGAACATCCTAATGCACGCCAGTCGGACAGCTCTCGCCGATGGGTGGGGTGGTTCTATGCTTGCCACTGAATTGCAGGATGTTCTCTTTGGAACACCTTATCCGGGTCGTGGTGAGGTTAATTTAGGGGTATTGAACAAGGACGAGGTAAACATCATCGTTCACGGCCACGAGCCCATTCTGTCGGAAATGATAGTCGCCGCATCACAGGATGATGAACTGCTGGCCGCGGCAATAGAGGCTGGTGCCAAGGGGATCAACGTGGCGGGAATTTGCTGTACTGCTAACGAACTGCTGATGCGCCACGGAATTCCAATCGCGGGCAGCTTTCTCAGTCAGGAACTGGCCATCGCCACCGGGGCAATCGAATTAATGGCAGTGGACGTCCAATGCGTGATGCAGGGACTAGCCGAAATAGCTAAATGCTTCCACACTAAGCTTGTTACGACTGCTGATAAAGCAAGGATCTTTGGCGTTGAACATGTTCCCATGGAAGAAAGGACGGCGCTTAACACGGCCAAAGAGCTGGTCAATGTGGCTATAGACAACTACAAGAATCGCGGCGAAGTCGACATCCCCAGCGAAAAGGAAAAGGTAGTTGCCGGCTTTAGCCACGAATCCATCAACTATATGCTAGGCGGTAGATTCCGCGCCAGTTACCGACCATTGAATGACAATATCATGAACGGCCGAATCCGCGGAATTGCAGGCATAGTGGGCTGCACCAATCCCAAGGTGCCACAAGATTTTACTCATACAACTTTGGCAAGAGAATTGATCAGACGTGACGTTCTGGTCCTTACGACGGGTTGTGCGACCATTGCCTGCGGAAAAATGGGGCTGGCCAATCCCAAGAAGGCGCTGGAATTGGCCGGGCCGGGTTTAAGAGAAGTCTGTGAGGCGGTGGGTATTCCGCCTGTCCTAACCTGTGGCAGTTGCGTCGACAACAGCCGTCTGCTGGTTGCATGCGCCGAAATTGTGCGCGAAGGGGGACTCGGGGATGATATTTCAGAGCTACCTGCGGCCGGCGCCTGTCTGGAATCAATCACCGAAAAGGCGATTTCGATCGGCCATTACTTCGTTGCGAGCGGTATGCTGGTTGTTTTCGCCAAGGAACTGCTGCCGATTTCTGGCAGCGAAAACGTCAGTGACTATCTTTTTAGGGGAATTGAAAAAGACCTTGGCGGTCGTTGGGCTGTTGAATCTGATCCAGTCAGGGCTGCTGAGATGATACTTGAACATATCGAGAGCAAGCGCGATGCGCTGGGGATCAACATTAAGAAACGGCGCAAGCTTTATGATATGGAAGACCGGCGAGCATTAGCGGTGGAGTAGAGTATTGACAGTCAAAATCGCCCCAGGTTGTTGCCTGCGCGTCCCAGATAATAAGGAGACATTCCCATGAAGACGATCACAATCTACCCAGTAACAAGAATAGAAGGCCACGCCAAAGTAACCATAAACCTTGACGACAGTGGCAATGTGGCGGATACGTTCGTGAATGTGGTGGAGCTTCGCGGCTTCGAGAAGTTCTGTATCGGCCGCCCCGTCGAGGAGCTGCCCCGGATCGTTACCAGCATCTGCGGTGTGTGCCCCTGGCACCATCACCTGGCATCAGCGAAGGCCAACGACGCGGTCTTCGGGGTGACCCCGCCGCCCACGGGAACGAAGCTCCGGGACCTCTGCCAGAGCATCGCCTTCTGCTCGGACAAGATACTCCACTTCTTCTTCCTGGCCGGCCCGGATTTCGTGATGGGCCCCGAGGCGGACTACTCCGTCCGCAACGTCTTAGGCATCGTACAGTCGAATCCGGAGCTTGGCAAGAAGGTCGTGCGTGCCCGCCATATCGGCACGCAGATGCTCGGCATCGCATCTGGCAAGGCGATCCATCCTGTGACGGCTGTGCCGGGGGGCTTCTCGAAACCGCTCACAGAAAAGGAGCGGGAAGAACTCCTGCCCATGGCGAACGAACTCCTGGACTTTGCGAAGTTCGCCATTGGCTTTGCCAAAGAGAGCATCTTCCCCAAGTACTTCGAGACCATAGAAACGCTCGGTGTGATAGAGACCGGCTTCCTCGGGACGGTGATCGATGACGGAAGTCTGAACGTCTACGGCGGCAAGCTCCGGCTCATGAGGCCCGACGGGACGTACGATGAGTTCACCTGCGACCAGTACACGGAGTACATCGGTGAACACATAGAAAACTGGACATATATGAAGTTTCCCTATGCGAAAAAGTGGGGAAACTTCTCCATGGACCTGGATAGTCCGAGCGCGATTTACCGAACAAATGCGCTTGCCCGTATCAACGTCTGCGACAAGATGGCGACGCCGTTGGCGCAGGTGGAACTCGAAGAGTTTCGGGATAAGTTTGGCCGGCCGGCCCAGGAAACGTTGCTCTACAACTACGCGCGACTGAGTGAGTGGGTTTACAACGCCGAACACACCATTGAACTTCTAAACGACCCCAACATCACAGGCAAAGAGACTCGCGTCCCCGTCAAGCCGCGTGCCGGGCGCGGCATAGGTTGTGTTGAGGCTCCAAGAGGCACATTGATCCACGACTATGAAACAGACGAGGACGGGCTCATTACCAATGTCAATCTCATTGTAGGTACGACCCACAACAATGCGCCAATCAACATGTCCGTCAAGCAGGCAGCAAAGACTTTGATCAAGAATGGAAGTTACGACCAGGGTATTCTCAACAAAGTGGAGATGGCCATACGTGCCTACGACCCATGTTTGTCTTGCGGAACGCACAAACTGGATAGCAGTGTACCTGTAAAGCTTGAGATCCGTAATGCTCACGGAGAGTTGATCGATACGGTCGCCAATTGCTAAGTTGATTGGGTGTCGGTACAGTCCGCGTGAAAAACCGTCTCCTCTGTGATTTGTGATCGTACATTCGCTTGCTGGATGTGTCTTATCATACGTCAGTGAGGGGTGTGGTTACGGTCTTAAATCTCGAAAGAGACATCTGGTGTATGCATCATAAGGCAAAATCTGCTTATGCCAAGACATAAGTCACTCCGTTACGACGTTGCTTTGCTGGTGTCAAGCATTCGTATTGGAGTTGTAGCAATCGTAACTCTGACACTACTAAGGAACGGTTTGAACAAGTAGTAATTATCATGACCATTTCACGATTGATAGTCAGGGAGATCATCCATCGAAAGTTGAATTTTGGATTAGGATTATTATCCGTTGCGGTGGCGGTGGGATGCCTCGCTGGTTCGCTGACACTGGTGAAATTACATGACGCGAGGGTACGAACGATTCTGGAACAGAAAAAGCTTGAAACTGAGCAGATTATGCAGGTTATGGAAGACGACGTTAAAAGAGCGATGCGCAAGCTTGGATTCAACATTGTTATTCTTCCCAAAGATCAGAACCTCAGCGATTGGTACGCCGACGATTACGGGGCTAGGTATATGCCAGAGCAGTATATTGATCGCCTGGCGCAGTCCGAAATTGTTACTGTTGAACATCTTGTGCCAAGATTACGTCAGAAGGTAAAGTGGCCTGAGACAAAATGGGCTGTTATCCTTGAAGGAACATCGGATGAAGCTGTGAATCCTTCCGTGCAGAGCCAAGAATTGGTTCTCGATACAGTCCCGCGGGGCAAGATTGTGTTGGGTAATGAGGTTCACCAGGGGCTTGGACTGAATGTTGGTGACAGGATTCGATTCATGGGCCGAGAGTTCGTGGTACGTGAATGTCGTCGAGAGTTAGGCACAGAGGAGGACATAACAGTATCGGTAAATTTGCGAGATGCGCAGGAACTGCTCGGCAAAAGGGGATTAATAAACGAAATTCTCGCTGTCGAATGCCGCACTGCCTGGGCAAATCTCCCAAAAATCAGGGCCGAGATCGTCAGGATACTTCCGGACACACAGGTGATCGAAAAAGCATCCAATGTGCTTGCCAAGATGCATGCATATCTCAGAGTGGAAGATGAAGGAAAAGCTGCCATTGAGAGGGAACGAGAGAATATGGCTCGCCTGAAAACAACGCGGATGCGTTTTGCTTCGGTTCTGGGTGCTTTGGTGATGTTCATATGCGTGGTGTGGATTACGTTCTTGGCGGCCGGGAATGTACGAGGGCGGCGGTCGGAGATAGGTATACTTCGCACACTCGGTTTTCGTTCGCGGGAGATACTATACATCTTCTTGTCAAGGGCCACAGCCATGGGTCTTTTTGGAGGTTTTCTGGGATTTTTGGCTGGAGGTTTTATTGCCAACAATTGGCTCAGATCGGTTGGCGAAAGCAGCCACTGGTGGATGTTCAACTTTAAACTGCTTGGGCTTTCAGTATTTGTGGCGGTGGCAATCACAATGGCTGCGAGTTGGGTTCCTGCGATACGTGCCGCCCGGCTGGACCCCGCTGTAGCTTTGCGGGAAGAATAACAAGTCTAACAGTGAACTGGTCATGCCTTCCGGAAGAAGACAATCATGAAGACTTGGCACATACTGCTAAAGGAAATATTGCACCGTTGGCGGAGTTTTGTATTGGGGGTTTTCGCTGTTACCGTTGCCATTGGTTCGCTGACCGGATCGTTGACGTTGTTGCAGGTACATGACCTTCAAACTCATAAAATATTGACTGAGAAAGAGGAAGAAACCAAGAAAAAGATGGCAATGTTGCAGGATGAAATGCGAAAAGCAACATTGAAACTGAGTTTCAACCTTCTGATTCTTCCAAAGCAGCAGAGTATTCGAGACCTGCATATTAAGGGTTATCCTTCAGAATATATGCCGGAAGAATATGTCACGCGATTGGCAAATTCGGGAATTGTCTTAGTGCGTCATTTCTTACCGAGCCTGCAGGAGAGAATAAAATGGCCAGAGAAGAAACGCACGATTACTCTGGTCGGGACGCGAGGTGAAGTTCCAAACCTCCACAAGAATCCCAGGGTGCCGCTTGTTGAGCAGGTGCCGCTGGGGACTATAGTGCTTGGCTTCGGATTGCACCGGAGTCTTGGGTTGAAAATTGGCGACAAAGTCAAGCTTCTTGACAGAGAATTCACCGTTCGCGAGTGCTACGAAGAACGGGGGAGCAAAGATGATTTTACGGCCTGGATTCATCTGCGCGAGGCTCAGGAGCTTCTCGACAAAGAAGGTCTTATCAATGCGATTCTGGCTCTCGAATGCCTTTGCGCAAGAACGGGAGATTTGCTGGGCAGTATTCGAAGGGAGATAGAGCAGATTCTTCCCGGCACACAAGTTATCGAGAAAGGAACCAAGGCTCTTGCGAGAGCCGAGGCCAGAGCAAGCGTAGGCCAAGAGGCAAAGGCAGCCGTCGAGAGAGAAAGACATCACAGGGAGCAGATGCGATCCGAACGCGAAGATTTTGCGGCGGTTCTCGTCCCCTTAGTTATGGTAGCCTGTGCTGTATGGATCGGACTGCTGGGATTTAACAATGTCCGCGACCGCAAGACTGAAATTGCCATCCAAAGAGCACTGGGTTTTCGAGCAGGGCAAATTATGCTCTTGTTTCTTTCCAAGTCTCTGATAATGGGATTGCTTGGAGGGGCGTTAGGGCTTTTCGCTGGTCTCGGCTTTGGTAGGTGGTTGGGGCTCGTGTTGGAGGGGGATATCGAAGGAATTGCTGCTATGGGGCTGCCCAATCCTGGTCTGTTACTGCTCGCCCTGTTTGCGGCGCCCATGTTGACTGTTATATCCGGCTGGATTCCCGCGATAATAGCAGCTCAGCAGGATCCTGTGACAGTGCTCAGAGAGAAATGAGGTGTTTAGTGCTCAGTGTTGAAAACATCACCAAGGTATATCGTAAAACGGAGAAAGAGGTAAGAGCACTGGATGGAGTCTCGCTGAACGTGAACTCGGGTGAATTTGCGGCTGTGGAAGGGCCGAGCGGAAGCGGAAAATCCACACTGCTCTTTGCGGCAGGTTCTCTTCTTGCGCCGGATGACGGCCAAATCCTGATTGACGGCCGGAATCCGTATGCTATGTCCTTCGATGAGAGGGCAAGATTCAGGGCTGAAAGAATAGGGTTTGTTTTTCAGCAGTTTCACTTGATACCTTACCTGACTGTTCTTGAAAATATTCTGACGCCATCGATTTTGCTGAAGGCAGAAAACCCTCATGAGAGCGCCATGCAGCTCATTGAACGTTTTGGCTTAACTGAACGCATCCATCACGTTTTGGCTGAACTGAGTACCGGTGAACGTCAACGTACAGCGCTTGCGCGTGCGTTCATCAATTCCCCAAGCCTTATCCTTGCTGATGAGCCGACGGGAAATCTCGACAGGGAAAACGCAGAGATTGTAATCAGATCTTTAGTGGAATTTGCAGATACAGGTGGTTCAGTGCTTCTGGTCACTCATGACGCGTACGCTGTTCAATATGCTACCAAGACATTGCATCTTGAGAACGGACGTGTGCGGAATAATTAAAAAGACGATTGTAAGGCAGTCTTTTTCCGGTCCTAAGTGAGCTCAACGTTGAATAGCTCCTTACAGAAGATGCAATCCCGGCTTAACGTGAGCCCTAATTCACCGCAGCTATAGAAGCATCCTGAGCCGAGAGTGAAGCGAAAGAGCCTCTTGTCCAATTCACGTGAACCAGCACACATAAGGGTCAGATTTCATTCTACATTAGAGAGTGAGAAGGAGAGAAGAACATGGACTTAAGTGAAAGAGCCGTTGACCTGTTGGAGAACAATGAGATAGCAGGACGGATAATAAGAAAATTACTGAATGCTCAGCATTATCGCTATACCCATATCCAAGGAAACGATGCTAAAGTCGGAACGGGTGGCGTGCTGAAGTTCGATGATCATTCAGATAAAGAAGTTCACAATATCGCAGAAGAACTTTGTAATGAAGGAGTATTAGATTTTCATATTGGTGTAACGTTGCCGGTCTATTACCTGAGAGGGGAAAAACCGGCGCCTGGAGTTGCCGCTCCGCGAAGCGAGGAATTGAGAAGAGCACTTGCTCAATACAGATTGTAGATGGTTTTGCAGAGACAGGTAGAATGGGTACGTTAGCTTGACAAACGCAAGTCCCTGCTTGTCCAACGTGAAGGAGGAACTAAGAGCAGGGGCTTGCTTCATTAATTCAAATAACCACACGGTAGATCGGTTCAAAGATAAGTTCCAAACTATGGATGGTTCTTGGAGCAAAATCTTCTTTCTTCTCAGCTATTTTCCTTAACATGCACTTGGACGGACAAGCCGGCCAAGTGTTCAAGTATCCATAGCTTTCTGATAAGAGGTGAGAATGAGTGAAGCGAACGGCAATGTGAGTGCAACAGACTCTACGTATGATCAAATGTCCTTGACTCAGTTGCGGGCCGGTCAGAGAGGTAGGGTAGTAAGAATAATCGGTGGTCGTGGCTTGGCATGTAAGCTTGAGGCACTTGGGATCAGAGAAGGCGAGGAAATTAGGAAAGTCAGCGAACAGTGGATGAGAGGACCTGTACTTCTACAGCATGGCCATAGCCAGGTAGCTCTTGGTTTCGGAATGGCCTCTAGAGTGTTCGTGAGGATTACTGGGGAGAACCGATAGTGAGAATATTGCTTATGGGAAACCCCAACGTTGGCAAGAGCGCCGTTTTCAATCGGCTCACTGGTGCAAATGCCATCGTATCTAATTATGCTGGTACGACCGTGGAGTTTACCAAAGGCAGTATGAGCGTTGCAGGCCAGAATGTAGAGCTTGTTGATGTTCCGGGAACATACACTCTGGATCCAACCAATAACGCCGAGCGAATAGCGGTTGAGATGCTCAAAAGCAGAGAGGACAACGATGTGGTCCTTAATGTTGTAGAGGCCACAAATTTGGAACGCAGCCTTAATCTTACGCTTCAATTACTTAAGGAGCAGGCAGCTATTGTTGTAGCGCTTAGTTTTTGGGATGAGACCAAACACAGGGGGATATCAATTGACGCAGAGAAGTTGGAGGATATCTTAGGGGTACCATGCGTTCCTACATGTGCTGTGACGGGGCAAGGGATCAGCCATCTAGTCAAGCGCATCAAAGAGGCAAAACCTTCGCCGCTTCAATATGATGAGCAAGATAAGTGGAACCAAATTGGCAACATCGTAGACAAGGTGCAGACCTTAACTCACCATCATCATACCCTATTGGAAAGGCTTGGAGATGCATCGGTCAAGCCCCTTACTGGTCTTCCTATAGCTGTTACAGTGCTCTTCCTGGCCTTCAAGGTGATACGATTTATCGGCGAAGGGCTGATAGGCCACATATGTGAGCCGATCTTTGAAAACTTTTGGTCTCCCATAATGCTGATGCTTTCATCTTTTCTAGGTTCCAAGGGATTTGTGCATGATCTGGTGATAGGCCAACTTATAGAAGGACAAATAGATTATGGCCAGTCTTTTGGTTTACTTACAACGGGTCTTTTCGTACCCCTCGGTGCGGTTCTGCCCTATGTTTTCGCATTCTACACAGTGCTATCTTTCTTAGAGGATTTCGGCTATCTTCCTCGCCTTGCTATCATGGTTGATACATTAATGCATAGGCTTGGCCTGCATGGTTTGGCTATAGTGCCTATGTTGCTTGGGCTCGGATGCAATGTTCCCGGTGTGCTGTCAACAAGAATCCTTGAGACCCGGAGGGAAAGATTCATTTCGGTAACTATATTGGCCATTGGGGTGCCCTGTGCAGCACTACAGGCAATGGTTGTGGGACTTGTGGGAAGACATGGGACGGCAAATCTAGGAATTGTCTACGGAACTCTTTTCATAGTTTGGTTGACACTGGGAGTTTTGTTAAATTGTACTGTAAGGGGCGAATCGCCAGAGATATTTGTAGAGATACCTCCTTATAGAATTCCATATTTGAGGAGCTTATCTAAGAAGATATGGATAAGAATTAAGTGGTTTGTTAAAGAGGCAGTCCCGTTCGTGCTACTGGGAGTGCTTCTTGTAAATATACTGCACACGCTCGGAATAATTCAGTTTGTAGGCCAGCTAACTGCACCGGTTGTCACTCAGGTTTTGGGACTGCCTAGTGATGCTGTGGGCGCACTGATAATTGGCGTCTTTCGCAAGGATGTGGCTGTCGGAATGCTCGTTCCACTAGGGCTAACCGCTAAGCAACTCATCATTGCCTCGGTTGTTCTGGCAACGTATTTTCCATGTGTTGCCACATTGACGACGCTTGTGAGGGAGTTGGGAGTTGTAGACATGCTCAAGTCTGCTGGGATCATGATTGTGTCCAGCCTCATAGTGGGGGGACTGTTGAATCTAATCCTTGTATAGCCGAAGGTAGTCAACCTTTTGGCAAGCCGGAGAACCTAGAATATGGCGTTTCCTTAACAGATAGTTGTATCGGCTGGGAAGAAACCGAAGAGCTGATTCGTCATTTATCCAAAATGTGACGTAGCTGTGATGGAATTAGAGGGTCAGCACAATGGCCAATACACATCTGGCAAGACTACCTCCACGACAAGAAATGTGTTCTGTCGTGACGGCGGTGGAGGTCGACCATGAGAAGTGTACAGGCTGTGGGGTGTGCGTCAAAGCCTGCCCAACGGAAGCCGCTGAAAGATGGTATTGGATAAGCTATTTGCTGCTGAGTGCTTCAGTTGTGATCATTGCCTGAATGTATGTCCGCAGGACACCATCCGAGATGGCCTTGTGTTTTCGACAGCCTTGTGTGAGATTAGCCAGAGACAGCATGTTTCTGAAAAAGGATCCGCTGCAGTTTGGCTGAGATCGAATAGACCTAAGAAGCCTTCTCGCAAACCTTGTCCGTGAGGCATCCCATGAGTATTCTGGAAAAAGTCAGGAAAGAATTCATCCGTACCTGCAACGAGCGAAGTGTCGATCTCAAGAGGGCCGTTAGCGTCCATCCCTTGTCGTCCCGCGATACCATCGGGGATGCAGAGGGTGATTTCGTAATCAAGAAAGGCAAAGAGCATGTGATCGAAGCCACATTTGATGAGGCACGCGGACAAGCCTTCACCGGCACACCTTGTAGGTGGAACGGAACCTTAGAGGAACTGTTGTCCATAGAGTTGTCCGATGTAGGACATAGAGGCATCTTCGTGGCCACCGTGAACGCGGTACTGCGGGCTCTCGAGCTGGCGACCGGTACGATCCACTGCCGCGATGAAGATCCGGCCAACTGTGGTCCCGAGCTTGCAGGACAACTTGAAGCCCGGTTCGGATCTAAGAGATTTGGCCTTGTTGGCCTTCAGCCAGCCATTTTGAAAGCTCTTGCAGCCCGTTTTGGCCCGGAGTTCGTTCGCGTTGTGGACCTTAATCTTGACAACATCGGCGGTTCGAAGTATGGTATCGAAGTATGGGATGGACAGAGCGACCTGTCGCGTCTTGTGGGATGGTCCGAGGTTGGATTGGCAACAGGATCCAGCATTGTTAACGGTACTATAGACAAGATCATTAGATGTTTCAAAGAGGACAATAAGCCTTTGGTGTTTTTTGGCAATACCATCTCCGGTGCAGCGGCACTGTTGGGTATAGACCGTCTGTGCCCATTTGGGCGTTGAACCTGCCAGGTACAAAAGCCGGCAACATCAGAAGGCCTTGGGCCAGGTTACGCCGGATGATGTCTACTTTCGCACAAGAAAGGATACCAGTGGTGATAGATGCCATTGATGCATTGGGGGATTGACCAGTTTTGGTGGACATCAACTTGTTCTCTCAAGCCCAATTGCTGCATAGGATGTGCATCAATGTTTGTTGTGCTTCTGATTTCTGACGTGAGTCGATGATGAGCACATTCACAGAAATTACTATTATTACTTTTTGGAGACATGTTATGAAATCTGAAAGAGTCCTTAACCGTTATTTAGTGGCGGTTGTATCTGCGTTCTTGATGTGGCAGACGATGGCGCACTCTGCCGGTTTAGCTTATGCCAAAACAAATGCAGCAACCGAGCAATCCGCTCATCAGGGCTCCGCTGAGAGGAATGTCACGCATCTCCCAGCAGAATCTGACACGTCGGACCCTGCTAAGCCCAAAGACCGTGCAGCATCCGTCCGTGCGTTAGTTTCCCATCTTGGCTTGGGCAATGGATCTGTTATTGCCGATATTGGGGCGGGAAACGGGAAGGACACATGGGTATTTGCGGAGATAGTAGGTGAAACGGGCAAAGTTTTTGCCGAGGAGATCGCCGAGGACAAGGTCAAATCTTTGAAAGATTCGGCTGAAAAGAAGAATCTTGCTCAGGTTGTGGCCATGCTGGGCAGTAGTGTCAGCCCTTGCTTGCCTTCGGATTCTGTTGACTTAGTCTGCATGAATCGTGTCTACCATCATTTTGCCAAGCCCAGGGAGATGCTGCGAGAGATATGGCGATCGTTGAGGCCAAGGGGCTACCTGGTAGTCGTCGACCAACAACGTGGTACTCTGCGCGATTGGGTCCCGCGGCATGAACGTGAGATGAAGCACCACTGGATTGCCGAGACAACTGTGGTCAGAGAGGCAAGAGAAGAGGGTTTTCTTTTCATAGCCTGTGCTGAAGAATTCTGGCACGAAAAAGATCCCTTTGTCCTTGTCTTTCAGCGCCCTGAAAACCTAAAACATCCCGGTCTTGATCCGGATCGATTCCAATCCTTTTCAACCGAGAAATACTGCCATCTTTTTCTTCCCTCTGCTGGGTGTTACCAGAATCCAGTCTTTGTCGCACTGGGAGAAGCTCGACAACTAATGGTTCCGATTCTTGACCACTCCAACGGCAAAGGGCTGGACATTGTATTGGAGGAATGGGCGACGCAGAAAGAAGAGAGGCCGCCACTTCCTCCTGGCGTTCTTATGCCTTCTCTACTCACACAAAACGGCGACCCTAATTTGCCAGATGAGTCAATCGACGTGGTCTTCTTCATAGACAGTTATCACCTGCTGTTTCACAGCAGGAGTTTACTTTCTAAGATTCACAAGAACCTCGGGCCAACGGGGCGCATTTATGTTCTTGATCGCAAAGCAAGGGAACCGCTTTCCCGGCGGCAAGCAAGCCATCAAAGGAAGATACAACCGAAGACGGTGGAACAGGAAATGACGGAAGCAGGCTTTTCTCTATGCTTTCGTGGCCCAAGGCTTGGTCGAGACCGTTTCCTTTTGGTTTTCGGTAAGAAACCTTGATACGATTGATTGGTTCTATTGGACACAGCGAGAGGGTGGATCTGGCAAGAATCTCCGAACCATCGGTTGGTGGAAGTCGAGCCGTGTTGTTTGCGCCCGACAGAGGCCGTTAGCCAGCAAACAAGGAGGGATCATTTATCCTACAGATGACCATCCGGTTCGACGCAGGACTAGCGAGAAGCAGAGGCACCGCATGCGGTGGCGAGAAGGTCAGTATTATTTTTCACAAAGCAATCCTGATACGCTGGCGAACGGACGATAGGTGATACGAGACAATTTTCGCCGACCTGGCTGTTGGAAAAGCCGTCAGTGATGCCAAGCCTAACGCCGGAAAGACTCTCAGCGAAACCTCCGGGCTGGTCGCTGAAGATCTGTTCGCAGCCTTGTACTATGATATGTGACTATCGTTGTCAAGCGTCGATGCCGGCGGCTCTCTTGGCCGATTCGACCGTGTTGTAGAGCAGCATGGTGATCGTCATCGGTCCTACGCCGCCGGGCACGGGCGTGATGAACGAGGCCTTTTCTTTGATCGCCTCGAAATCCACGTCGCCGACCAGGCGGTAGCCCCGCTTCTTCGTAGCGTCCTCGACGCGGTTGACTCCGACGTCGATTACCACTACGCCGTCTTTGACCATGTCCGCAGTCACAGTGTTGGGCCGGCCCGCGGCGGCGATAACAATGTCCGCCCGTTTCGTGTGATAGCTGAGGTCCCTGGTGCGCGTATGGCAGACAGTGACAGTGGCGTTGCCCGTGGGGCTCTTCTGGATGAGCATGTTTGCAAGGGGCTTGCCAACTATGTTGCTTCGCCCGACAATCACTGCCTCGGCGCCCTCGATTGCGATGCCGCTGCGCATCAGCAGTTGAAGAACGCCATGCGGGGTGCAGGGCAGAAAGGTCTTCTCACCCACAACCATTTTGCCGACGTTCATGGGATGAAATCCGTCGACGTCCTTGGCGGGGTCAATCGCCAGGAGGACCTCGGCTTCTTTGAGGCCCTTGGGCAGAGGCAACTGAACGAGAATCCCGTTGATCTTAGGATCGTTGTTCAGTTTCTCGACCAGCGCCATGAGGTCCTCCTGAGAAGTATTCGCGTCCAGGCGATTGTCGTCGGAGAAGATCCCCATCTCTTCGCAGGCGCGCTCCTTGGCAGTGACGTAAGACTTGGACGCCGGGTCCTCGCCCACCAGGACAACCGCCAGCCCGGGCACAACGCCCTGCTCTTTGAGTTTGGCTACTTCAGCCTTCAATTCCGCGCGCAAATCCGCGGCGACTTGTTTTCCGTCTATGATCTGTGCTGTCATCGGTTACTCCTTAAGAATGGGTTATCAGGGAATCAGGATATCAGGTTGTGGATATCAGGTTATCAGGTTATCAGGACATGAGATGATTCGGAAGATCCAGCACATTCGCCGGACTATTCCTGATACCCTGAGCCCCCGGTATCCTGCATCCTGATAACCTGGTATCCTAATTACCCTTTTTAGAACAGGCCCTGTACTTTCCCGGTTTCGACGTCCACGTCGATACGGCGGAACGCGGGATTCGACGCGGTGCCAGGCATCAGCTTGATTGTCCCGGCGACCGGTACGATAAACCCGGCGCCCTTGTAGACGAGAATGTCGGCAATCGGAAGGTGCCAGCCTTTCGGCCTGTTCTTCAGGTCGGGATCGTGCGACAGACTCAGGTGAGTCTTGACCATACAGGTCCCCAACGTCTTGCTCACCGGATCGGCCTCCAACGCCTTGGCCTTCTCCAGAGCTTCGTCGGAATATGTCACGCCGTCGGCGCCGTAAACCTCCTTGGCGATCAGTTCGATTCGCTCTCTAAGCGGTGTCTCCAGTTCGTAGAGGAACTTGAAGTCATTCGGCTGCTCGCACGCGTCAACCACCGCTTCGGCCAGTTCGATTGCGCCTTCGCCACCCTTGAGCCAGTGTTGCGAAACTGCGGCCATGGCTCCGTTTTCCTCGGCGATCCTGCGCACAAGCGCTATCTCGTCTTTGGTGTCCGTGTAGAAGCCGTTGACACAAACGACCGGCGTGACGCCGCTCTTCTTGACCGTTTCGATATGGGCGATGAGATTCTCACAACCCTTTTCGACCAACGCGAGGTTCTCAGTGGTGTACTCTTCGGCCAGCGGTATGCCGGGCTTTACGGTTGGGCCGCCACCGTGCATCTTCAGTGCGCGGATAGTCGCGACCACGACGATCGCATCGGGCTCGATGCCGGACATCCGGCTCTTGAGGTTCCAGAACTTCTCGAAGCCGATATCCGCTCCGAAGCCGCTCTCTGTCACGTGGTAATCGCCGAGCTTGGTCCCGATCATGTCGGCGATAATCGAGCTTTGGCCGATAGCGATATTGGCGAAGGGCCCGGCATGCACAAATACTGGCTGGCCCTCGATGGTCTGGAGCAGATTCGGGTTGATCGCATCGACCATCCAGGCGGTCATGGCGCCGTCAACTTCAAGATCGGCGGCTGTTACTTCGTTGCCTTTCTTGTCGTAAGCCACTACGATTCTGGCGATGCGCTCGCGCATGTCTTTGAGATCGCGGGCGACCGCGAGGATCGCCATCACTTCGCTGGAGACGGTGATCTGGAAACCCGAGTCCATCTCGAAGCCGTCCATCTTACCGCCCTGGCCTATCCTGATGTTGCGCAGCGCCTGGGCACAGAAGTCCATGGCCCATTTCATCTGAACGGTATCGGGATCGATATCCAGCCGCTTGAGATCGCTTTGGGCCAGGCGGGCGTCGTCGTAGTTGCGCTCGTGCTGCATGCGAGAGCTCAGCGCGACCATACAAAGATTGTGGGCGTTGGTGATGCAGTCGATATCGCCCGTGAGGCGGATGGAGAAAGGCGTCAATGGAATACACTGCGCCAGGCCCCCGCCGGCAGCCGAGCCCTTGATGTTAAAGGTAGGCCCACCACTGGGTTGGCGGATCGCCCCAACGACGCGCTTGTTCAGCTTGCCAAGGCCTTCGATCAGGCCGACGGCAGTTGTGGTCTTTCCTTCACCTAACGGCGTCGGCGTAATGGCGGTAACGTCAATGTATTTGGCCGATGGCACCTTCGCCAGGCGGGCACAGGCCTTTCGGTAATCGACTTTTGCCAGCTTACGCCCCATCGGGATCAATTCGTCCTCTTGCAGACCCATCTGAGCAGCCAGTTGGCTGATGGGTATCATTGTTTCCTCGGCAGCCTCTGCAATCTGCCAATCCTGCATCTTCGTCGCGTCAAGCTTCATTTCATGTCTCCATCTTCATATAATGTGTTTTATGCCCCCCAAAAGCGGAGGGCCGGAAAATCAGGAAAGCTCTGCAAGCCTAAGGTCGTGGCTCCGCACAATTCTGCAAAGCACTCATGGGCGTGATTATATAGTAACAGCCGAAACATGTCCAAGAACTGAGAAGTTTTTTTTGCATTATTTTCCATATTTCCACTTTCCTCGATTCACAAAATCTGGAAGAGCCTGTCGGAAAAAGGCCAAATATTCTCGAAAACCCGGCACAAACCGTTGCTCGCAAACCAATCGAGTTGTATAATCCTCCGATGCAAAAAAACACTTGCGATTGTTGTTGAGTATTCTTTTCAGGCGACAAAACATGCAAAGTAAGACAGAAGCTTCGTTAGACAAGACCCCGGCCCTGAAAATCTGCGAGTCAATGGGCCAGATAACATCTGACAGCCTGATCCCAATTCTCCAGCAGATCCAGGATGCTTACGGTTATCTTCCCGCAGAGATCCTGTCGGAAGTGAGCAAGCAGACCGGCCTCAATGCCAACCAGATGTACGGCGTGGCGACTTTCTATGAGCAGTTCCATCTCGAACCCCGAGGACGCCATACCATCAGATGTTGTCGTGGAACTGCATGTCATGTCAAAGGAGGCAGGCAAATCATAAACGCCATCAAGCGCAAACTCAACATCGAGGAAGGCGAAACCACCGAAGACATGCAGTTTACGTTTGAGACGGTGGCGTGCCTTGGTGCCTGTGCTTTGGCGCCTGTGATGGTAGTCGACGGGGTCTACTACGGCAAAATGACGCACCGCAGGGTCGGCTTTGTCCTGGATAGCCTGGAAACTGTCGAAAAGGAAACTACCTGATGGAAAAACTTACCGGCGTATTTGATTTCCACACATGGCAAAAAGGGCTCAAAGCGGCCGTCGATCCGGATGAGTCGATCATCACAGTATGTGGTGGAACGGGATGTACCGCATTGGGTTCTGCGCAGGTATGCGATGCCTTCGAACAGCATATCCGAGAGAAGAAGCTCGACAAGCGTGTTCGACTCAAACGAACCGGTTGTCATGGTTTTTGCGAGAAGGGTCCTGTCGTCGTTATCCTGCCGGAGAAGATTTTCTATGCCGGGATCCAGGCAGAAGATGTTGAAGAGATTCTGGAAAAGACTGTCTGCGGCGGGGAACTGCTCGATCGCCTGCTCTACGTAGATCCGATAAGCGGCAAGAAGTGTGCCTACGAATACGAAGTGCCTTTCTACGCCCTCCAACAGCGCAACGTATTCCGTTACAACGGGAAGATCGATCCGGTCAGCATTGAGGACTACGTAACTGCCGGGGGTTATGAGGCTTTCATAAAGGCAGCGGAAGAATACTCCAGCGAGGAGCTAATCGAGATAATAACCCGCTCAGGCCTTCGCGGCCGCGGCGGTGGCGGGTTTCCCACCGGTCTGAAGTGGGACCTCTGTCGAAAGAGTGCCGGGGACGAGAAATACCTCATTTGCAACGCTGACGAGGGTGATCCCGGCGCGTTCATGGACAGAAGCATCCTGGAGGGAACGCCACATGCCGTAATCGAAGGCATGCTGATAGCTGGATTGGCCATCGGGGCCTGCCGCGGCTTTATTTATGTTCGTGCAGAGTACCCGCTGGCTGTCAAGAACACCACTGTTGCCATCGAACAGGCGCAAGCCGCCGGTCTGCTGGGGGGGAGTATCCTGGGAACCGATTTTTCTTTTGAGATTGAGATTCGCCAGGGTGCCGGCGCATTCGTTTGCGGCGAGGAGACGGCCCTCATCGCTTCGCTGGAAGGCCAACGCGGTATGCCCAGACCTCGCCCTCCGTTCCCTGCACAGAAGGGCTATATGGGCAAACCGACAATTATCAATAATGTCGAGACGCTGGCCAATGTTCCACTTATCGTAAGAAGCGGTGCTCCGTGGTACAGTAAAATAGGTACTGAGAAAAGCAAAGGGACCAAGATCTTTGCCCTTGCAGGCAGAGTCAACAACACCGGGCTTGTGGAAGTCCCGATGGGGACTACGCTGCGCCAAATCATTTATGACATAGGCGGCGGCATACCTAAGGATCGAAAGTTCAAGGCAGCTCAATTAGGAGGGCCTTCAGGGGGATGTATACCGGCCGGATATCTCGACAGTGAGATTGATTACGACAGTGTTCAGCAAATCGGCGCGATAATGGGCTCGGGGGGTCTCATTGTCATGGATGAGATTACCTGCATGGTGGATATTGCAAGGTACTTCCTCGAATTTGTCCAGGCTGAATCTTGCGGCAAGTGCACGCCCTGCCGGGTCGGCACCAAGAAGATGCTCCAGATTCTCAATGCCATCTGCCGGGGCGAAGCCGAAATGGAGGACCTCGATGTGCTCGAACATTTGGCCAATCACATCAAGAAATCCTCGCTTTGCGGTCTTGGCCAAACTGCCCCCAACCCCGTTCTTTCGACGCTTCGACATTTTCGCGAAGAGTATGAAGAGCATATTGTTCTGAAAACTTGCCGAGCTGCAGCGTGTGGAACGCTTGTTAGAGCACCTTGCCAGCATGCCTGTCCTGCGGGTGTGAATATACCGGAGTACCTGGCTTTGGCCGGTGAGGGTAAGTTGAACCAGGCGGCGGACATTATCCGGCGACGCAATCCTTTTGTTTCGGTCTGTGCCCGGGTATGCGACCATCCCTGCGAACGGCGCTGCCGCCGAAGCGAAATTGACAGTCCGCTGGCGATACGGGCGCTCAAACGCTACATAGCCGACCACACAACTGACCTTTGTACTCCTATGGTCAAATCAACAGAAAAATCGCCGGAGGTGGCGATAATAGGAAGCGGCCCAGCCGGTCTTAGCTGTGGATTTTTCCTGGCGCTTCTGGGAAGACCGTCGGTAATTTTCGAGGCCCAGCCTGTCCCGGGTGGGATGCTCGCCCTTGGAATACCCGAATACAGACTCCCGAAAGAAGTCCTTGAGAAGGAAATCGATTTCATTCTCTCACACGGCATCGAGCTTCGAACCAGCACGCGAGTCGAAGATGTCAGCGAGTTGTTCAAAGATGATTTCAAAGCAGCTTTTGTCGCTACAGGCGCCCAGAAGGGTAAATCCATTAGCATAGAAGGGATTAGACTGGACGGCGTGGTTGACGCGCTGGAGTTTCTGCGAAACAGAGCATTAGGCAAAGGCATGGACTGCCGGGGCAAGAAAGTCGTCGTACTGGGCGGCGGCAATCAGGCAGTAGACGCGGCGCGTTCTGCAATTCGCCTCAACGCCGAGAAGGTCACCATACTCTATCGACGAACCCGTGAAGAAATGCCGGCCTACAAAGAGGAAATCGAAGAGGCGATAGAGGAAGGCATCGAACTCGTAACCCTGGCTGTGCCAAAGCGAATCGTAAGCTCCAACGGCTCGGCTTCCGGAATTGAGTACATGAAGGCCGAGCTTGGCAAAGCTGAAGCCGATGGCAGACGCCGACCCATACCCGTCGATGGCAGTGAAGCCGTCACTGAGTGCGATGTCATAATACCCGCTATCGGACAGGTTGTTTCGACCGAATCGGTCAGCTTCACCGACGGGCCGGAACTAACCGACTGGGGATCGATAAAGACTGATCCGGTCACCCTAAAAACCACCAATGCGAAGATCTTCTCGGGTGGAGACTGCGTCAGAGGCGCCGCTACAGTTATCGAAGCAATTGCAGATGGTCAAAAGGCCGCCATCAATATCGACAAGCTGCTTGGTGGAAATGGTGTCCTTCCTCAAGACACCGGTTTCTCCATAACCAAGCCCGATGAGGAGACACTGGCGCAGTCAGTCCCAAGGGCCGAGGAAAAGTTCATCCCACTTGACAAGCGTATGCGAGGTTTTGCCGAGGTGGTTCTCGGACTGGACCGTCAGCAGGCCGTGGGAGAAGCAGGCAGGTGCCTGCGATGTGATCTTGAGCAATTTGGTTGAGAATATGTCAGAAGAAATCAAAGTTACTATAGACGGCAAGGAATTTACAGGCAGCGCCGGGCAATCCGTTCTGGATGTGGCGCTCAAGAACGGTATCGAGATTCCAAATCTCTGTCACGACCCAAGGCTCAGGCCAACCGGTTCGTGCAGGTTATGCCTGGTGGAAGTCGAAGGCCAGCAGCAACCGGTAACCTCATGCACTCTTGAGATTCAGGCCGGCATGGTCGTTCGGACTGAAACCGACCAAATCAGCGCGATCAGACAGACTGTTCTCGAGCTTCTGTTTTACGAACACCGCGGCTCCTGCACTACATGTGATGAAAACGGCAAATGCAGACTCCAGAGCTACGCCTACGAGTACCAGCTCGGCGACGAATCACTGAGCCAGTCGCTTTATACCGAGCCTGCACCCAATTACACGACGGGCAATCTCGCGCTGGAGTACGATCCCGGAAAGTGCATTCGCTGCGGCAGGTGCGTACGAATCTGTGACGAAGTGCAGATGGCTCACGCCCTGACGTTCAAAAATCGAGCCGCCGAGACCGAGGTAACCACGGCATTCGATCTGCCTCTGAACGAATCGACATGTGTGCTCTGCGGGCAGTGCATATCCACCTGTCCCACGGGGGCCCTCTACGATCGCTCGGCGCAGGGCCAGGGCCAGGCGAAGGATTTGGTCAAGACAAGAACAACCTGTGTCTATTGCGGGGTGGGCTGTCAGATCGATCTTAACGTCAATCCCAAGAAGAACCGGATCGTCAGGGTGACCAGCGAGGTCGGGTGCATACCGAATGACGGCAATCTCTGCGTCAAGGGCCGGTTTGGCATGGACTTCGTGGGCCATCCCGAAAGACTTACAACGCCGCTGATAAGGCGAAACGGCAAGCTCGAACAAGCAACCTGGGACGAAGCGATCGGCCTTATCGCCGAGAAGCTGACAAAGATAAGATCCGAATCCGGCCCAGACAGCATCGCGGGTCTGTCTTCGGCCAAGTGCACTAACGAGGACAACTATGTATTCCAGAAGTTCATCCGTGCCGGGATCGGAACGAACAACGTCGATCATTGCGCCCGCTTGTGCCACGCCTCGACCGTCGCGGGACTGGCACGGGCGTTCGGAAGCGGGGCAATGACAAACTCCATCGACGAATTCAAGAACGCCAAGTGCATATTCGTTATAGGCTCGAACACACCTGAAGCGCATCCGGTGATTGCGCTCGGTATCAGAGAAGCGGTGGTGAAGAACGACGCCGAGCTTATCGTGGCCGACCCGAGAGAGATCGAACTCGTTCGTTATGCGAAGCTTCACTTGCAGCAGCAGCCCGGCACCGATGTCGCTCTGATAAATGCAATGATGAATGTTATTATCGAGGAGGACCTGCACGACAAGGACTTCATCGAAAAGCGAACTGAGAACTTCGCCGAAACAGTTGAGGCCGTCAAGGAGATGACGCCGGAGAAGGCCGAGAAGATCACAACCGTTCCCGCCAATGCGATCCGAGAGGCCGCTCGCACTTATGCAAAGGCCGACAGCGCCAGCATAATTTTCAGCATGGGGATCACCCAGCATACCACGGGGACCGACAACGTCCTGTCGCTGGCGAACCTCGCCATGCTGACGGGCAATGTCGGTAAAGAATCGGCCGGCGTGAATCCTCTGCGAGGCCAGAACAACGTCCAGGGCGCCTGCGATCTCGGAGCTTTGCCCAACGTCTATCCGGGATATCAATCGGTGGAGGACGCCGAGATACATGCGAAATTTGAAAAGGCATGGGATGCTAAACTCTCGGCCAAAACGGGCCTGACCGTCGTGGAAATATTCCATGCGATCGAAGATGGTTCCGTAAGAGCACTTTACGTGATGGGGGAGAATCCAGCGTTGTCCGATCCAAATCTTAATCGGACGCGAAAGGCCCTCGAAAAGGTTGAGTTCCTGATCGCGCAGGACGTATTCCTGTCCGAATCGGCTCAGTACGCGGACGTCGTGCTCCCGGCGTTCAGTTTCGCGGAAAAGGAAGGCACATTTACAAATACCGAACGGCGCATCCAGCGAGTGAGAAAAGCAGTGAATCCGCCGGGCGAGGCGCGAGACGATTGGCGGATCGTATGCGATATCGCAGCCGCGGTCGGTACGCCGATGCAGTACGAAAACGCGTCGCAGATTATGGACGAAATCGCCTCGGTGTCGCCTCTCTACGGCGGGATTGCCTTCGACAGAATCGAATCCGTCGGTCTGCAATGGCCATGCCTCGACAAGGACCATCCCGGCACGAAATATCTTCACAAGGGCGAATTCAAACGAGGAAAAGGCAAGTTCCATCCCGTGCGCTTCAGGGAGCCGGCGGAATCACCCGACAAAAATTTCCCGTTCATTCTCTCGACGGGCAGGCAGTTGTACCAGTACCACACCGGGACGCTCTCGCGAAAATCGCCCGCCATTCACCAGAAATCCCCAACCGGATACGTGGAGATCCACTTCAAGGACGCCAAAGAATACGGCATCGAAGACGGTGACTCGATAGAGGTCTCGACAACCAGGGGCAAAGTCACGACCAAGGCGAGCGTGGGCACTCTGGTCGCCAGAGGCTGGCTCTTCATGCCCTTCCATTTTGCCGAAGGCCCCGCGAACATGCTGACTAACGACGCTTTGGATCCGATCGCCAAGATACCGGAATTCAAGGTCTGTGCCGCAAAGATAAGGCAACTGTAGCTAAAGATACGAAGCTAAACCAAAATGAAGGAACAAAACTATGTCTGATCAACAAAACGATAAGCTTTCACGACGCACTTTTGTGCGCAACACTTCCCTGGCAGCCGCCGGTGCACTCGCCGGTTCGTTGGCTCATGCGACGGACGCCGTCGCAGCGGAAGGCATCGAACGGATCGTCAAGAATGATCGCATCAATCAATCTGTAAGCAAATGGTGTTACGGCAAAATCCCTCTCGATAGGTTTTGCGCCATCTGCAAGAAGATGGGCATCAAGGCAATCGACCTGCTCGGCCCCAACGACTTTCCCACTCTAAAAGAACACGGCCTCGCCTGTTCGATGATCAACACGCACAGTCTTGGAAAAGGACTGAACAGAGAAGAAAACCACGAGCAATGCCTCTCGAAAATACGCGCGGCAATTGAAGCCGCCTCCGAGTACGGCTACCCGAATGTCATCACCTTCCCCGGCAATCGAAGGGGAACGCCCGATGACGTCGGAATTGATAACACTGTCGCCGCGCTGAAACAGATCGCCGGCTTTGCCGAGAAGAAGAAGGTCACCATCTGCCTGGAATATCTCAACAGCAAAGTCAATCATCCGGACTACATGTTCGACAAGATGGCCTGGGGCGTCGAGGTATGCAAGAAGGTGGGCTCTGGCAACGTGAAAATTCTCTACGATATCTACCACGCTCAAATAATGGAAGGCGACATAATCCGCACGATTCAGAAGGACCATCAGTACATTGCCCATTATCACACCGGTGGCAATCCGGGCCGGCATGAAATCGACGAGACGCAGGAGTTGTATTATCCCGCGATTATGCGAGCCATCGTCAAGACCGGATACAAAGGGTACGTCGCCCACGAGTTTACGCCGGTCAAAGACCCCATCGAGTCTCTCGCTTATGCCGTGCGAATCTGCGACGTTTAATTATGTGGAAGCTCAAAGAGCCTGAGCCGGCAAAGCTTATTGTCGGGATTCTGGCGTCGAACTACCAGTGTTTGCACAGCGCAGCCGATGTATTGACGAACAAGCTCGGCGGCGCCGACTTTACGAGCGAGGTGTGGACTTTCGACAAAACCGATTACTATAAGGACCAGACGGGCTCGCGTATTCTGAGGCAGTTCTTGAGCATCGAGAAGCTTATCGACCCGGGCAAGCTGGCGAAAATCAAGCTGCAAACGAACAAGCTCGAACAAAAACTGGCAAAAACCCTGGGTATCCCCCTGCCAAGACCTGTAAACCTGGATCCGGGCATAATCGAGCCTTCAAAATTGGTCCTTGCCACAACAAAAAACTATTCGCATCGTATATACATCGGCAAAAAAATGTACGCCGAAATAACTCTGAATTACGACAAGGGTCGCTGGCAGCCCTTGGATCATACGTACCCGGACTACAGACAGGAATGTTACTTCGACTTTTTCGAGAAAGTCAGGACCCGGTTGCTTGAACAGTTGAAAAGGTCTCAGCACAAAAAGCCATAGTTACCCCTCTGGCCTGTCCTGGGGGTCGTTTAACTGTCTTCTGTATTCGTGGGGAGCAGCCACTTTGGTCGCACTGGCAATAGCCCTGTTGACAGGTTCCTTCGCGATCTCGGCGGCCTTGACCGCCTTCGTGAAGAAGATGGCCGTCCGCGCCGATTTTGTCTGCCGCCCCGCCGCCGACAGATACCAGCCCGACACCCAGCGGATTGTCCCGCTGGGCGGCGGTATCGCAATCTCGACGACGCTTGTGATTATCATCACAGCCGCTATGGCGTTTGTGAAGTGTCTCGTCGCTCCGGGCCACTTCGGCTGGATCGCCGAACGCGCCAAAGTAGACCCTGCGGACTTCCTGGCGAGAATCGACGAGCTTGCGATCATTCTGCTCAGTATCGTCGCCCTGTTTGTTGTCGGCCTGTGGGATGACAAGAAGCATCTCGGCCCGTTTTTCAAACTTGCCGCCCAGTTTGCGGTTGCAATAGTCGCCGCGGCGTTTGCTGAGATCAGGGTAGAGCTTTTCATCGAAAACACGATAATCTCATCCGTCCTCTCAGCCGTTTGGATAGTGCTGATCATCAACTCCTTCAACTTTTTGGACAATATGGACGGCGCCTCGGCCGGCATCGCCGCCATAGTCAGTTCCATCCTATTTGCCGCCGCAGCCTTCAGCGGCCAAGTGTTTGTCGGCGGCCTGGCGCTCGTCTTTATCGGGACACTTGCCGGATTCCTCGTGTTCAATTTCCCACCCGCCAAAATATTTATGGGTGACGCCGGCTCGCTCGTCGTCGGTTTCTTCGTGGCGTTGCTGAGCCTGCGCACCACCTATTACCACGAGGCGCAAAGCGGGCAATGGTATCCGGTTTTCATGCCGTTGATCGTCATGGCTGTCCCGCTCTACGATTTTCTGAGCGTCACCCTGCTGCGAATAAGCCAGGGCAAGAGTCCGTTGGTAGGTGACACACAGCACTTCTCTCACCGCCTGAAAAGACATGGCTTGACCGATACCCAGACGGCTCTGATGTTATATCTGGCCACGCTCTGCACGGGACTGGGCGCGACTTTTCTGTACCAGGTCGATTTGATCGGCACAATTTTGATTTTCGCTCAGACAATTCTGGTGTTGTCGATAATCGCTGTTTTTGAGATCACGTCGAAGTGAGCTTTGGGGCCACGAAGGCACGAAGTCACAAAGGAATTGAACTTGAAGTTTGAAAAGACTTCAGAAAGAGAAGAGAAGGTTGCAGCACACATAGTGGATGCTGCCTACTCGGTGCATAAGACATTAGGCCCCGGGCTGTTAGAATTATACTATAACCTTAGTGTCTTAGTGCCTTCGTGGCAATTCAAGTAACTGGAAATGACAAAGCCGCAGATTAATCCGAGCATGTCCAAGAGCAAAACGCTCGTGTACCTGGAGTACGCCCTGCTCGGCCTCTGCCTTTGTGTGATTGCGCTTCGCGTGACCTTTACGGAAGGGCCGCCGATGAAATCGACCACTCTGGCGGTCAATCTCGGCGACAGCGTTTACAGCTTGTCGGTCTCAGCGGTTCTGATATTCTCGTTTGTCCTGTGGGTCGCATGGAGCTTTTGCAGCAATGGATTCTCATATCGCCCCACCGGTATGGAGATCGGGTTGGGGATATTCTGCGCAGCCGCTGTCGTCGCAGGCTCCGCCGCGGCGGACAAGCGATTGGCCATTACCGACGTCGCCGTGTTTCTCGCACCGCCGCTGATGGCTATTTTGCTCGTCCAGATATTGGACTCGCGGCAGAAGATTAAGCTCGTACTGGTCGTGATCGCCGCACTGGGCGCGGTATCAGCTTATCAATGCGCCGAGCAATTCTTCTTCAGCAACCAGCTCACGATAGAGCAGTACGAGCAGGCCCCGGAGACGATGCTCGAACCGATGGGCATCGAGCCGAACACGTTCCCGCAGTTTCTCTTCGAGCACAGGCTCTATTCCAGAGGCGTCCGCGGATTCTTCACCACGCGCAATTCTGCCGGCTCCTTTGCCCTGATGGCGCTGTTTGCTGCGACAGCATTGTTCGCCGAGAAATTCAAAAATCGCAGGTCCGCTCCGTCGGGCGCGCGGTATCTGCTCGCCTGCGGAGCGGTCGCAGCGGTTATCTTGCTCAGCCTCGCTCTGACGCGAAGCAAAGGTGCACTTATCGGCTTGTTCTTTGCCGCGGCAGTGTTCGTCGTACTGCTCTTGTTCGGCAATCGCCTCAAAGCCCACAGGAAAGCCATCCTGATTGCCTGGGTGCTGCTGTGCATCGTGGGCCTCTGGCTGGTTGCTTCGTACGGATTGAAACACGGGCGACTTCCCGGCGGCGGCTCAATGCTTGTTAGATGGCAGTACTGGCACGCATCGGCAAAGATGTATGCGAACCATCCGCTGACCGGAGTCGGCGGCGGCAAC
Organism: Phycisphaerae bacterium; assembly: GCA_016782865.1. Classification (GTDB taxonomy): domain Bacteria; phylum Planctomycetota; class Phycisphaerae; order Sedimentisphaerales; family Anaerobacaceae; genus SG8-4. The sequence goes on along the minus strand of JADHXR010000035.1, from coordinate 5,536 downwards.
TTCGGGCATTTCTATCCGCATTACAAACCGGCGGCGGCTCTGGAATCGGTGGCCGATCCGCACAATTTCCCGCTGAGCATTTTGACGCAGTACGGCCCGCTCGGCCTGGTCGGTCTTCTGGCTATGATTTTCATCCCGTTGTGGAGAACAATCTCTCCCAACACGACCGAGCCCTCAGCAGAAACTCGCAGACATCTGCCGGCATTCAGGACCCTTGCCACAGCTTTCTTGGTCGCCGTATCGGCGCTGTTGCTGCTCATTCGCCCGATGCTTATGGGCTGGGCTGGCGGCGAAACTCTTGACGTGATGATGTATTTGATGGTGACGGCATATGTCGCGCCGGTGGCCGTCTTTATTTTAGGTTTCATACTTCTTGCCGGGCCGCTGCGCAAGCAGCGGCAGGCAAAAGACGAGATGCTAAACGCCAATACCGCCGTCATTCTTGCTTGTGCCGTCCTGGCGGTTGCTCTGCACAATTTGATAGACTTCGCAATTTTCGAGCCGGGCGTGCTTACCGCCTTTTGGGCGACGATAGCCTGTCTTGTCGCAATGAATTCTCAGACAGACCCCCGCCCTCAGGTCGTTCTCAAATCCGCGCCCTTTTCGAGGGCGCTGGCGGTGACAGCCGCTCTGGCAATGAGCGCGGCCTATCTGAGCTATGTCCTTATCCCAGTGGCCAAGGCCACTGCCGCGACCCAGCAGGCAAACCAGGCAATGTCCGCCGGGCAATTCGAGTATGCCCACCGGTTCCTGGAAGAGGCCGCCAGGGACGATCCTCTTAGCGCCGCCGCGATGGCCTTCAACGGCCGCCTGTACCTACATCGTGTCGGGCTGATTCCGGATAAGGATCATGATCTATTGTTGCGCGCCGCCGAGTGCCTGCAAGGCGCGATAGAGCGCAACGGCGCCGCCTTCAAGAACTTCGAGCGACTGACGCAAGTGTACGGATTACTCACCGAAACTTCCACAGGGCAAGAGAAGGCCGATTGGCTTAACAAAACCCTCGATACGGCGTCTCAGGCTGTCGCGCGATACCCCGGCTGCGGCCGCTTGCATTTCGAGCTGGCCCGGATCGCCGACCAAGCGGACAAAACCGATGTCGCAATCGAGCATTACAGCAGGGCAATTGAGATCGAAGACGCATACCGCGACCAATTTCGACAGATATATCCCGAAAGGAAGGAGGTTGTCAGCCGGCTCGGCGAAGAAAAATACAAGCTGGCAAAAGACGAACTAGAAGCCCTCTCCAAGTAAGAATGCCCTTGACAAAAACAGCTCCTCAGCCTCTTTTCTTTCGACGGATTGACTGCTTCGCGGACGTTCATGTTGTCTCCATCGAGCCGCCGTGGCTCCGGGGAACAAAGACCACGCCAGTCGCGGGGCTTTGTGGCATGGCCTTTGTGAACCCTCCGCTCACGGCTTGCACAATCGCTCGTTCGGCTTATTTCTTTCCTTTGCCCATAGTCGCCGAAGGGCAAAGGAAAGAAATGTCTTGTTTCCAAGAATCCATATAGATGGGAACTAAGGCCGTCCCGAACATTCATGTCTGGCGACGTTGCTTTGGTATCACCTGATGCAGATTTTCTCTTTTCCCTTCGAAAGAAATGAGGGCAAAGAGAAAATCTACCATGTGTTTCGTACTTGATCACAGCCCAGCAGCGTCAGCGCAGTGCTTGCAAGGCATATGACAGCTTGTCGTTTGGCTGGCAGAGGCCTTGCTGCACGTAGTAGCTGCGGTTCAATGCCCCCAGTGATCCCCTATAGTGGGCTCGTAATGTGCAACGTCGTCGTTACGGAACGATCAGCGTCTTATCTCTCGCCCGTATACCATCTTTTGGGTACATTATCTCCCGTGGTTTCTTCGATGGAGCTGACATGCCCATCCAACCACAAGACATTGGCCCTTCCGCCGGTTCGGAAGGGTTCATGAGCTCTTATATTGTGTCTGAAGACGCCACGATAGTGCCTAGATCGATGGCCGCCCTGTCGGTAGTCCGTTATGTTGTTGGTGCCGGGCCCTTTGTTAAAGAACATGTCCCGAGTATCTTGTTCAAATCTCGGCTCGACGTGGTCGTGACCTATGATGAACTCCGAATGAGGCCTTATTTGGGTTGTGTCCAGGCCCCTGGCATAGCCGCTCAGGCCCATCGCTGCGTGCTGAATCGCCTCGGGGTCAACGTTATATATCAATTCCGGAACACGCGTGAAACTCGGACAGCCAAAAATCTTCGTGTTCTTCAGATAGTCTATATAGACAATGCCCCAATAGGCATCGTTGTCGTTAGTCTTTCTGACGTTACCACTTGAATCGTACCACAGAAACCTGTTGGCATTCCTCGGGTCGGCCAATTTGCGTTCATTGTCACCCAGGTACATCAACACGGCCATTCCCACAGATCTCATATTGGAACGACACGATATCTCCCTTGCTGCTTCTTTTACTTTGCGCATAGCAGGCATTATGATTGCCAGCAGTATGGCAATGATGGCAATCACTACCAGAAGTTCTATCAGGGTAAAGCCTTTTTGTTTGCCCATAGTCCACTTACCTCCTTCTCCCTCGTATAATATCGTTTCGGCCCAACATTCACCTTGTCAAATCTAAAACGCCCCACTGCCAGCCGCCTCTCTCGTGATTATACCCAAATCGCCCGGATATTGCCACCATGTCGATTTTGTGTATGGAAACGAAAACTCTAGCGACTTAATTCCAGCCAATGCCTGCGTCCCAAAGCTCCGCAGTAACTCAGGGCGCCAACTGCCCTCTATCAAAACCTATCATTGTCAAGCATAACTCATAGATAAAGTACCGGACACCTTCCCCATTACTCCCCATGTTAGGTGTTTATTCCCATTTAACGCTGAGCATGAGGAGACCTTGTGGAGCGTAGCGGAACAAGGGTCTCACTCGATGCTCTTGTTATGTGATTACACCATATAGCTTATACAACTTCATGGTTTTCACGAATTAGCTTCATAAGCCTGACAACCTCGTGTCGAAACCAGGCATTAGCGTCGGCCAGCGTGTTCATTTCATCGTTGCCTATAACAACGCAGCTTTTTCCCTTAGGATGGGTTATTCTGTCTCTTATCTTTATAGCATCCAGCATTGATTGATACCCACCCTCTTTTTTTACTGTATAGTTCAACCCAAGTGCTTTAGCGGAATAATTGAGAGAAAATACTATATTTGGCATGAATTCAAGCATTGCCTTGCTTTCTTTCGCCACACCATTACTCGCAAGAAATCCCGACCTCTCGTTCAATAAGGCGACCTCAAAGTCCTGAAATATTTTCACTTGTTCATTTGCAGCTAGCGCAATTTTCTTTAATTGGGATACTACCCCTTCAACCAATGCAAAGAACGCTCTTGTGTATGTTCTTTTTATGAAATCCTCAGAATACAATTCAGAATCAAGTTCCTTAGCTATTTCCACATCAGACATCAATTCATTATACGTATCTCTGAAAGTATTGAACTCTACACGCATAGCCCTGACTCATTTTTCACATAACGGTTAATTGAGGGGCGGCGAGGTACGAGCCGTCCCTCTCAAATGACTTGTTAACTTACTTTTCATTCCCTCTTGTCCCATCCGGGCGGATGAAGCTGGACCTTTTAGCCGCGTGATTAATGACATGGATGTCGCGTTGCAGCCGCGTAGATTCGGTCATCAGGATCAATGGCAAATTACTCCTGTTAAGACAGTCCTCAAGCGTCTGCTCCCAATCCTGCGATTCAGTGGGTGGTTTTCTTGCGTCGATGTGTGCCTCAGGCAGGTCAAGGTAGAGGAAGCCAATGGAATGTACAGGCCCTTTTTTTAGCTGATCCTCAACAACTTCAATCTTTTTATCGAGTTTATTGAGGAATTGCTGTGACAGAGGCGCGGGCCAAGAGGAGGCGTGTGAAGGTCCTACTTCATAGCAGTCATACGGCGGATCGGACTGCTGATCTTCACGGAATAAGAACTTTACCTGTCGCTTAGGCTCCGAATCTGATTGAAGGAGTATTCTTTTTCTGGTGGGGTAACTCGTAATTATAAAACTGTGTCCATGACAGCAGATACGAGGTTTTTTGGGGGTTTCTTCATCGAATTTAGCCAGAGCTCCGTTCATTGGGTCATGAATAAACTCGATCACCTCATTGCGGAATTCATAGTTGATGTTATCTCCCTTAAGGGTAATGCACCGATATTTACGCAGAGACCTACCTTGCTCCTCAAGATACAGCATTCCAGCCAACGCATTTGCGATACAATACAAGGTTATATCAGGGTGCAGAAGATGCTTTACTTCACAATGCCAGGATTCATTCTCAAACGAGAATAAGACATCACAACTGCCTTGACTACTGCTGTCATCGGAACTTTGGACATGGAAATCTGTTACTTTCCCGCCTATCTGGGTCACATATTTTGCACAATTCCAAACTGCACGCAGGGACGCAGTTCGGTTATAATGATTGGCGGGATTTTCGGCGCTGAGTTCGTGGAAGAATTGTCTGACACGATCATTGCCCCGAACTTTGGATAAGAAATTCGGATGGAAGACATAAGGTAGATGCACCGCATGAAGATCGCCCAGAAGGAAGTATCTTATAATTGGGTAGTCCAATGGGTGGTAATTGGAGTCAGTCCGAAGCTGTACAAAATTGTCTATAAGTCCTCTATAAGCCCAATGAACATCCGGAGATATCCCCTTGCCGGATTTATTGACGGCAGCGACTTGATCCCAGACCTCCGCTTCAGATTTAAATAACACAGGTTGGTTGATCGCATTTGCTAACGAGAATGACTGGTACATAATGCCCCGAATATTGAGTTCTGCAGCAAGTTCAATAGGAATGTTTGCATATTTGTGTTACCTTATTCAGTGCTTCACTTCTGTCCGTTTACAGCATTGTAATTGTCGTTCCTTTTTCATTCAGGTTAACGGGCGGGATCATGAGACACTTGATCGCGAGGCGATCAAGAGGTCTCATGCATCCCGATGTTCTGGGCCACCTTGGCCCAGTGATTTAACGTCATTTGCTATTGTATTTACGCCAACTAATCATGCTTGGATGCGCAAGCATGGGACTTAGCTTTGGATCAACGCGATAGCCAAAACGATTGGCCAGCAATTAACTCTTGATCAGAAGGTAAAACATTCGACAGCAAAGCAGAGCAGCTTGATTCGGGCGGTGTCTTTTCAAAGACGCAGATTGCTTGGTACAGAACGATAAACTCAGTTGCACGAAAAATGCGATAGCATTTGAGTGTCAACTGAAGTGACAGGTTATTGCCTGTCACTATTAGTCATAACATTTTTCCTTAAACGGTCTATTTGAGTAAATGACTTAATTTGGCCCGACCCCGTTATAATATAAAGCGTTTTTCGAATGGGAACGGTATACATGTCTAGTGCTTTGTCACACAATAATCTTAGGATAAAGCGACTTGAGTTTTTGCCTCGCGTCTTCTATCGTGAATTGCCAGTCTACGCCTCTTTGTTTACTATTGCAGGATGAGGCCCACGCCGCTGTTTCTTCACGGAG
>JADHXR010000155.1 GCA_016782865.1 Phycisphaerae bacterium | reverse complement strand
AGGTGTACACCAAGGAAGAATACAAGAAGATTAAGGAAGATCCCGAGCGTATGGTGTACAATGTTTTTACATTGTACTACATCACCGCAGCAGAGGCGCAGAACCTCATTACACCGCTGCTAAGCGGTAGCACTGACGCTAAGATTCAGGTTACCAGCCCGGCAGAGAGGGGGATTTCCGGTGGAGCCGGGAGCAGTTCCGGTGGCGCCGGAGGTAGCAGCGGCGCGGCCGGAGGATCCGGAATGGGCTCCAGTGCTGGTGGCGGCGACACGCTGGCATTGCACGACACCATCGTGGTCTACGACTATCCTGAGAACATAGAAGCAGTCAGAGAGCTGCTGGATGTCCTTGACGTCAGACCCAAGCAGGTTCTCATTGAGGCAACGATCCTCAGCGCGCTGATGAACGAGGGAATGGAACTTGGCGTAGACTGGAACCTGGCAGCCGGCGTCGGCCTGACAGGTGTAGCGGCAACCGAGGACATCGTCAGTGGAGGTTCAATCTCCAGAGGTACGGCGTCAACGTCACCCATCGCCGGTTTGAAGGACGCGGGGATAACCAAAGGCAGCCCGGCCGAGACTTCCGGCTTTGCCAGTCAGGGCGGCAATGGCCTGAGGCTCGGAATCACCACAGGCGATGTGAGGGTGTTCATAACCGCGTTGGAACAAATTACGGACACCACGGTACTTGCCAATCCCAAGATTCTGACTGTAAACAAGCAGGAAGGTTCTGTGCTGATCGGCAGGAATCTTGGCTATCGAAGCAGCACGACCATCAGTTCCGCCGGCGTCGCCAGCGAAGGCGAGGTCCAGTTCCTGCAAACCGGTACGCAATTGGTGTTCAGGCCTTACATAGGCAACGATGGCTACATCCGAATGGAAATTCGTCCGAAAGATAGTTCGGCGGAACTCAATGCCGACGGTGTTCCGACCGAACAGACGGTCGAGATGAAGACCAACGTCATCGTCAAGGACGGCGAGACAATCGTCATCGGCGGTCTGTTCAGAAATGTCATAACCACTACGCGGAATCAGGTTCCGCTGCTGGGCGACCTGCCTTTTGTCGGCGGTCTGTTCAGAGGCACTTCGGACGCCACACAGCGCGAGGAAGTGATCGTTCTGCTCACGACGCGCATAGTAGACCATCCCGGCGAACTGGAGAACAAGGAGAGTGCCGAAGATGTGCGCCGCAGGACCGAAGGCGCAAAGGACGAGCTGCAGAGCATAAGCAGAACCAAGATGGCCGAACAAGCCTATTCGCAAGCTGCAAAATGCTACATTGAGGGTGACATCGAGGGCGCCAGGAAACAGTTGCAGATTTCGCTCAAACTTCGCCCGGCATACACCGAGGCCCTGCGGCTGAAGGACAGAATCGATGCCGATGAGGCCCCGACCGAGGCCGAGAAGAACGAAGGCATGGTTATAGAAAGTGCCGCCACCAATGACGATCCCGAATGGTCGAAGAAATAACCATTGTCGGGAAGGTGAACCGCGACTTGAAGTAATAGCATGATCGGGGCAGTTGTTTTGAGATTCAGAAAACGTCTATATGCAATAGTCACGTTAGCTGTGGCGTGCAGCCTGTTAACGGTGGGCCTGACCAACTGGCGGGACTCCGGAGACGGAGAAGGTTCGCATGCTCGCGGGTATCTGCAGCAAATACCCGTTGTGCCGGCGTGCTACATTGCTTTGGCTGTGGGCGTGATTCTACTCGGCTGGTACTGGCTAAGACTGGCCGGAGTGATCACGTCCATAGCCGAAATTATTGCCGACGACAAAACGAGTGACCTCTGTCCGCGCAAAACATCCTCCGCCCTGGCGACGTGGTCAAAGGCAGATGAATTACACAGAGCAATTGCCGAGCGTTTCGACGAGCTTACGACTCGCACCGGCGAGTACGCAAGGCAGGTCAAGGATTTGCAGCTTCAAATTCAGCTTTCGCAAAAACGCACGCAAAATACCGAAGCGATCATCTACAGCATTCGCGATGCCGTGATCGTTGTGGATGAATTTGACAAATTGTTGATGGCGAACGAAGCGGCCGGACGACTGTTCAATTTCGATTTCAGGCGGTCGCAGCACAAACACCTCAACGAGCTGATAGGCGCAGACAAGAGTGAATTCGCAGATTTCCTGAGCCGAAGCAAGCAGAGTAAGGGCCAGGCAAAAAGGCAGGAAATCGAGTTCACCGACGGCGACGAACGAACGACTTTCGACTGTATCGTTTCATGTGTTTACGACCATAACAGAAAGGTTTGCGGGGCGGTGGCGGTGTTGCACGACATTACGCGCGAAAAGGAAATATCGCAGATGAAAAATGATTTCGTGGGGCACGTATCGCACGAGCTGAAAACTCCGCTCGCTTCGATCACGGCCTATTCGGAGATGCTCGTTGACGGCGAAGCCGGCGACGAAGAAATGAGAAAGGAGTTCTACTCGGTAATTCAAAACCAGGCAAAGAGACTGAATCGACTGATTGAAGACATCCTGAACACCTCGCGCATAGAATCGGGTCTGATAAAAATAAACAAGGAGCCGATCAACCTGGCAATACTCATTGAAGAACAGTTGCAGATGATAAGGAGCTACGCTGAAGAAAAGAATATCAAGGTCACCGGACAAAAACCGATTGTTTTCGACCAGGTGAACGTAGACAGGGACATGATCTCGCAGGTTATTGTCAACCTGCTCAGCAACGCCGTGAAATACACTCCTTCGGGAGGGACGGTGAGGATTGAAACCGAGGTCGACGAAGTTGAATCGCTGGTTCGGGTCAGCGTCGCCGACACGGGTGTCGGCATCCCTGAGGACGAGATTGACCATGTCTTTGACAAATTCTACAGGGTAGGTGTCAACAAAAAGCAGGCAAAAGGTACGGGCCTCGGCCTGAACCTTGTCAAACAAATAGTGGAGAAGCTTCACGGCGGCCGGGTATTCGTTGAAAGCCAGGTCGGCGTAGGAAGCACTTTCGGCTTCGAGCTGCCTCTGGCAACAGGGCAGACCGCCGCAATGGCATAGGGACTATGATTAGAATGCTGAACGTCATGAATTGATTTTTTTGTGGAGGCAGAACAATGGCGGACAAAACAGTGTTGGTTGTGGATGACGAGATACACATCATTCATGTGGTGGCGATAAAATTGCGCAATAACGGCTACGAGGTCCTCTCGGCCGATAACGGCGCCGAAGCTCTTGAAGTGGCGCTCAGAGAGAAACCGGACATCATTGTCACGGACTACCAGATGCCGGTGATGACAGGCCTGGAACTCGTGGAGAAGCTTCGCCAGAATGAGGAAACAAAAGACATACCGGTGATTATGCTGACTGCCAGAAGTTTCGCTATCGAACAAGAGCAGCAGGATGCCCTGCAAATATCGGGATGCCTCAGCAAACCGTTCAGCCCCAGGGAGCTGTTGGGCAACATTGAAGACATTCTTTATCAGAAAGAATTGGTAGGCGACAACTAGTGGGCAAGACTAACTTGTAATCGAGCAGAGGCTATGGGTTCAACAGTGAGAAAAAGTATAGGTCCCTCGCGGCTTGGCGAACTCGATGGATTCGGCAACAGGATAAGCAGACTCGGCGTCAATTTCGCAGTCAGCGATGCCGAGGGCGAACTCGTCTTGGTGTGTGAATGCGGCAGGTTCAAGAGCAGCACGAAGCAGTTGGCAGAGTGGAGCCGCCAGGTCCTTGACCAAAACAGCCCGACGACTGAGTCCGACGAGGCCGGCACACCTGTGCGGCGATTCGCCGGCGACAATGGAGGTCTTGCTGTTGCCTTGAGATCTGCTCGTCTCGGAAACAAGCCTCAAGAGATTGTCGCCGCAGCCTTGATAGACCTGGGAGATACGGCGCCGTCTCTCGCCGGCAACGCAGCGATCAAGACAGCCGATACCGATCCGGTCCGAGCGGACGGTGAGTATTTTGCCGAGATGCTCAGGCTTTTGGCGGAAAAATTCCAGGCAGAGACAAAAGCGGAAAAACAAATTGAGCAGGTCAGCACAGAACTGGCGCAAACCTACGAAGAACTGGTCCTGCTTCACAAACTCAGCACGAACATGAAGGTCACCGAAGCGGACTCCAACTTTCTGCAGATGGCTTGCGACAGCTTGACGGAGATTGTCTATGTAGAGGGTATCGCAATATTGCTCGAAAAGACCATCAACGACGCCCAGCAATGGGTCATAGCCGCCGGTTCGGGCCTGATCGATATGGACGAGCAGGCCGCGGTAATTCTTCAATGCCGGCTGGCGGAGCAAATAAGCAGGGGCAAGGAGGCATTGCTCGACAGCGAAGTGGACTCGGCTTTTGATTACGAATGGCCTCACAGGGTAAAGAATATCATTGCGGTGCCCCTGTTCGGCAAAGAAGAGGCAGAGCCGCATTTTGCGGGAATCACCCAGAATGGCAACCGTATAATAGGGCTGATGGTTGCGATCAACAGGATCGGCAAGCAGGATTTCGACAGCACCGATATTAAGCTGTTCAACTCGGTGGCCTGCGGGTGCGCCGTGTTCATCGAGAACGGCAGGTTGTTCAAGGATCTCAAAGAGTTATTTATCGGTTCGCTGAAGGCATTGACAAGCAGTATCGATGCCAAAGACAAGTATACGCACGGGCACTCCGAAAGGGTCGCGTATATTTCTCGATGGATCGCCGAACGGCTCTGCGACAAAGAGCCTCTTGAGGAGGAACAAATCCACAGGATATATTTGGCCGGCCTGCTGCACGATATAGGAAAAATAGGAATTGACGAATCGGTTTTGCGCAAGACCGGCAAGCTGACGGATCAGGAGTTTGCCTGCATAAGAAAACATCCGTCGATAGGAGCGGGCATTCTACGTGAAATAAAACAGATGCATGACATTGTGCCGGGCGCGTTGTCTCACCACGAGCGAGCCGACGGCAGAGGATATCCTGACGGCTTGACAGGCGAACAAATACCGTTGGCAGGCAAGATTGTCCAACTGGCGGATAGTTTCGATGCGATGACGTCGAGGCGGACTTATAGAGACGCCATGAGTGTGGAAAAGGCTCTCGAAGAAATAGAGAGAGGGTTGGGTACACAATTCGACGAGAAGATCGGCAGAATATTCCTCGAAAGCGACGTTTATCGACTCTGGAACACTATACGAGACGGTTTCAGCGAAGTTTATGGCAGCAGAGATCCTAAGGAATACGGCACTGCCGCTGTGGGGACGCTAATTGGATGAAACTCAAAATACAGGATTATAACGATGTCACGGTTGTCGAATTGCATGGCGATCTGGATACGGACGTTGTCGAATTGTTTCAAAACGCAATTACCGATATTGTGACAAAGCGCAAGACCGGCGTCGTGCTCGATATGAGCGGCGTGGGTTTCATCGACAGCCAGGGGCTGGAACAGTTGTTGTGGACGCGCGACTATTGCAACGAGAACATGCGCGAGCTGAGATTGGCCGGGCTCGATGAGAACTGCGCGAGAATTCTGGAAATAACCCGGCTTGCAAACGAGTTCGACCATTACGCCGAACTCGCAGAGGCGGTAAGAAGCTTTGCATAGGTGCGCCGGAGCGGAAGATCGGCCCGGTGGAATTCGAGAAACAAGATATGAGCCAGATAGCGGTTGAAAACAAGACGCAGCTCGGACAACTGCTGCTCGAACGGAACATCGTGACCGCCGAGCAGATTGAAAGGGCTCTCACTGAGCAGAAGGAGAAGGGGCATCGCAAGCTGCTCGGTGAGCTTCTGGTAGAGATGGGCTATTGTACGGAGAACCAGATAGCCTCGGCGCTGGCCAAGGCTTACGGCGTGCCGTACGCGCAGGTGGGCCCGAAGATATGCGACCCGAAAGTGCTCGAGAAATTGCCGAGAGTTTTTCTCGAAGAACACATCGTGCTGCCGCTGTTCGAGGTTCGCGGCGTGCTCACCGCGGCGGTCAGTGAGCCGGCAAATGTCTTCTTGATAGATGAAATTGAGCGTATGAGCAAGTGCAAAGTCCAGATAGTATGCTCGACAAGCAAGGACATCAATGCCACCCTGCAGACGTATCTGCCTGCCGCCAACGTCTTTGTCATCGACGATATTATCGACGACGATGGGCTGGAAGACTTCTCTCTGATAGAGAACATTACACAGGACATAGGCAATATCGAGGAGATAGCGGGCCAATCGCCGGTGGTAAAACTGGTCAACTATCTGCTTTATAACGCCGTGAGAGAAAATGCCAGTGACATCCATATCGAGCCTGACGACAAGAAACTGAGGGTCCGTTACCGAGTCGACGGCAAGCTGTACGAGAAGATATGTCTGCCTCATCAGATGCACGCGGCGATAGTCTCCCGCATTAAGATTATGGCCGAACTGGACATTGCTCAGCGGCGCCTGCCACAGGACGGAGGCATCCACGTCCTGGTCGAGGGCAGGCCCATCGATTTGCGAGTGTCGGTCATGCCGGGCAACTTCGGCGAAAAGGTGGTTGTCAGAGTCATCGACCCGCAGAAGGTTCTTTTCAACCTCGAATCGCTCGGGTTCACATACGAGAACCTCAAGCTGTTCAGAAAGGTGCTACAAGCTCCGAACGGCATAGTCCTGGTGACAGGTCCGACCGGTTCGGGAAAGAACACGACGCTTTACGCCGCCCTGTCCGAATTGAACCACGAAGATGTCAATATCTGCACGGTGGAAGACCCCGTAGAATGCAATATTACAGGTATAAATCAATTTCAGGTAAATCCGGCGGCGGGTTTTGAATTCTCGACGGCGCTGCGAAGTCTCCTGAGGCAGGACCCGGACATAATAATGGTCGGCGAGATTCGCGATCACACGACGGCCAACATCGCGGTGCAGGCGGCCCTGACGGGTCACCTGGTTCTCTCGACCCTGCATACGAATGACGCCCCCGGAGCGGTGACGCGCCTGCTGGATTTGGACATCGCACCTTATCTCGTAAGCGCTTCATTGATTGCGATTCTGGCCCAGCGTCTTGTGCGCAAGATCTGCCCGAACTGCAAGACGGAATATGAGCCGCCCTCGAGCATAAGGAAAGTGGTCGAGAAAGCCGGCGGGAAATTCGATGGCTTTTGTCGCGGGGTAGGCTGCAAAAAATGCCGGAACACCGGTTTTGCAGGCCGAATCGCTATTCACGAGTTGTTTGTGCCGAACGAAGAAATCATGGAGATGATCACCGATCAGACGAGCCTGAAAAAACTCCGGGCAAAGGGGCTTCAGAATGGAATGGTGTCTCTGCAATCGGACGGAATTGAGAAGGTAAGAGCGGGAATTATCTCGATCGAAGAAGTGCTGAGGACAACGCAGGCGGAGGTTTAGGCGATTTTCGATTTGCGATTTTGTGTTTGGAATCGTCAATCGGAGATCGAAAATAAGTTATGAGTGTTTCGGCAACAAAAACTGAACAGCCTTCTCCGGCAACCGAAAGTGACATGTCACCGTCCATCGGCGGCGGGCAGGGACAAGGCAAAAAGAACTCCGGAGGTTTCACGGGCCTCGACGCCGCTTTCAATTCCACAGTGCACCATGAGTTCGCCAAGACGTGGCAACAGGCTCAGAACCAGCCCAACGCCGAGCTGCGCAGAGCAAAGATAAGGTCGACCGAGCTTATACTGTTCACCACACAACTGTCGGTAATGCTCGATAGCGGCGTCGTGCTCAGCGATGCCCTCGATGCGATAGCGCAATCCACCTCGGTGCGGAAGTACGCAGCATTCAAATGGATAATCGCGGACGTCGCCGAGAAGGTCAAGAGCGGCGAGAGTTTCTCAAAAGCGCTCACCGGCTATCCCAGGATCTTCAGCGTGATGTTCATCAGCATGGTCAAGGCTTCGGAAGCATCCGGCAAAATGCCTGAAATGCTCGATGTGCTCGCCGGCTACCTCAATTTCGAATCCGAAACACGCAAACGCATCAAAGGGGCTCTCACTTATCCCTTTATCATGGCGCTGATGGCGGTGGCGGCGACGGGAACGCTGATGTTCTTCGTCCTGCCTCGGTTTATGGGAATCTACGAAGCCAGGGGAGCCGCCCTGCCCAAGCTCACACAAGTGCTGGTGGGCTTCAGCAAGCTATTGGGCAATTTCCAGTTCATGACGGGCGCAGTGACGGTGGTGATCTTCGCCGCGACGGGACTGTATTACTGGGCGCAGACATTGAGCGGCCGGCGCGTGATAGATTACATCAAGATCCAAACACCCGTGATCGGCACAATGTTCATCGACACGGTTGTCACGCGCAGCATGCGCATCATGGCAACGATGGTCAATACCGGCGTGAGCCTGCTCGACTCGATACGCGTAGTACAGGGCTCGTGTCAGAATTACTATTTTCAGCGGCTTTGGATCGGCGTCGACGAGAAGATCCAGGACGGCTACCAGTTGTCGGAGTCCATAATGATTTCATCGGGCAGCGAATTGATCGCGCCGGAGATACTCCAGATGATTCGAGCCGGAGAAAAGAGCGGAAAGCTCGGAGAGGTCTGCGACAAGGTATCGGTGTTCTACGAGAAGAAGCTGGAAAATTCGATCAGAAACGTCATGGCGCTCATAGAGCCCGTGATGATAATAATCATGGGCACCATCATCGGGACAATCGCAATCGCCCTGCTTCTGCCGGTCTTCAGAATCTCAAGCGTAATCGCACATTAGTTTGGTATTGCAGAATCCAGCCGAAAAGCCAGGAGTGGAAGAAGGGGCAGCAGGGTGGGGAGAAGGACTAGTACATTCCTCATGAGCAGAGCAAAGGACTGTCGCCCGGGTTTCTTGCGAAATAGGCTTCGAGTAAAAAACATCCTGCTCGTTGTCCCAAACAACCGCCTCAATCCCTATCTTGAGCAAAAAGCGACAGATCATGTCTGGCTTAAGAGGATGTGCAGGAAGTCGAATCTCTGTCTTCTTCTCCTCCAAGGCTGCTTGCTCGAAGATTGGGGCCGGATCGTAACCGATGGTTCCTGGCTGAAGAGATGCACGTATTGTTCCTTCCCGCTTTCAAACCATGGGGGCTTACCTTTCCTTGTTCGCATACCTCTTTTTAGACAGGATTTACGTAGATAAAGCCCACACCAAATGACAACCAACTCTGAGTTCTCGGTGGCCTCTGTGGCCATTGTAATTGGTTATCGACTGATGATTATTGTTCTTCGTGCTGAACAAAGATCCTAAACAAAGGCAATTCGCAGAGGCTGTCGTAGAAAACAAAGCCAATTTGCGAAAGGGCCAGATGTACGTAAGCTCTGAGTTGATAAATGATTATGGAGATGAGCCGGACTTGGCAGTCGAGAGAAACAAAGCCAATCAAAGCTTGTACTGAGCGCAGTCGAATGGGCCAATTGCCATTTTTCACCACCGACGACGTCGACGTGGCGAAGTTGGCTTCGAGCGGTCGATTTACGGGCATTTTTCGCCAAAAAAAGGTTGCATAAGACGGCACGTTAGGATACAATATGATTACATGAGAGGCTTTTCCCCGGAAGGCCCCCAGGAAAATCATGGTAAGGCCGTTTAGTCGGCTGTTGGAGATAGGTGATTATGGCAGGTATGTTCTATTCGTTACAGGAAACCATCGAGAAGCTCCACAAGACCGAGGATGAAATCAAGCAAATCGTGGCAGACGGCAAGTTGCGTGAGTTTCGTGACGGCCCGAGTTTGCTCTTCAAGGTCGAGGAAGTCGAGGCGTTGATGTCCGATGTGGGCGATGCGGAGGTTGAAAATATCTTGGAACCTGAAGCATTGGAACCTGAAACGCTGGAGCCCGATTCGGTGGAACCTGCGGCGCTAGAGTTCGACGACCTGGAGCCCGAAATCCCGGCTGACGAGTTGGCCCAAGCGGAACTTGCCGAGTCGGATATAGCCGAGGCCGAAGATACGGCAGCGGATGTCCCGGACCCAGAATCGCTGGAATCGGAAATGCTCGAACCCGAGGCGCTCGAGCCGGAAGCTCCGGCACCGTGGGATTCGGCGGCAGACACCGATGATATCCTGTTGGCCCCCGAAACACAAGCCCCGGCAATGTCCAGCGATCTGACCGACGCCGATACGGCCATTACAAGCTTTGGCACTAATGTTCTTGGGCAAACAGATGCCGACTACGACATAACTGACGATACAATGGCTGAGACCGCGATTCCGATGGGGACAGCGGGTACGACGCCTGAGGTGCCGTTGGAAGAGATCGAGGAAGATGTGAACCTGGATAGCTTCGGATCGGGCTCAGGACTTCTGGACCTTTCGCTGCAGGCCGATGACACGTCTTTGGGCGGTATTCTCGACGAGATTTATACCGCCAGTGACGAAGTCACGGAGCCGGCTGACGCAGAAGCCGACTCGGCCGCGGGAGCGGCCGCTGAGGCCGAGGAAATGATCTCGGAGGATGAACTCGTTGCTCCGCAAATGGCCGCTCCGGCCTTGGCATTGGCTCGACCGTTCATCGAGGCGCCGCCGGATGCTCAGAGCAATACTCTCGGAATGCTGCTGTTTTTGCCGCTGTTAATCGTGATTTACACTACGGTAGTGGCTGTATCAGGGCTCAGAGGCGTAATGCCTTCGATTCTTGAGCCAATCCAGGGCTTCATTTGGTACATAATGGGCGGCGCTGGCGCGGTAGCACTCGCGGTCACGGCGGCAGCTTTCCTGCTTACCGGCGAGCGTGATGCGACCGCCACGAAGACGAGAAAGCCGAAGGAAAAGAAGCCTAAGAAGGCCAAGAAGGCTAAGTAAGGTCAACCGGCTGACTTTGGAGGATACCTCTATTCGACGTTCGTACCCAGAACGTCCGCCATGGAGTACAGGGCCGGCGACTTTCCAACGAGCCATTCGGCAGCTCGTAATGCTCCGCGAACGAATGTGTCCCTGCTGTTGGCGGTGTGATTTAGGGTAATGGTCTCGCCGAGCGTGCCAAATATCACCGAGTGAACGCCGGTAATGTCGCCAGTGCGGACGGCGTGCATGCCGATAGTACCCTTTTGACGCAGGGTGTTCTTGCCGGATCTGCCGTGGGTAATCGACTCGTGGAAATCCCGACCGGTCGCCTGGCAAATATTCTCGGCCAACGTAAGAGCACTGCCGCTTGGAGCATCTTTCTTGAAACGATGGTGCTGCTCGACGATCTCAATATCGTATTCGGCGCCGAGCATCGAAGCGAGTTTCCCGGCCAGAGAGAACAAGGTGTTCATGCCAACGCTCATGTTGGTCGCATACAAAACGGGGATTTCCGCCGAGGCGGCCCGCAGCTTCTCTCGCTGCTGATCGCTCAGGCCGGTCGTGCCCGAGACCAGGGCAATGCCCTTTTCGAGGCAGTAGTTGACGGTTTGGCCCAGAGCTTGCGGCAGTGAGAAGTCGATTGCGACATCAGCAGCAACAGCTTGGCACGTATCTGTCAGCACAACATCGACCGACCCCGAAGCCGCCACGAGGCCAAGATTCTTGCCGATATCCGGATGCTCCTGCCGTTCGACAGCGGCTATGACATCGAATTGGCCGGATTCGGCGGCCAGCGAAAGGATGCGTCTGCCCATTCGACCGCCGGCGCCAATAACTACGAGTTTGATTGACATCTTGGAGACCCCATATCTTAATTGCCCATCAAGCGGGAAAATATAGCCACCGCGTCCGACAATTGCAAAACATTTCTGTTGAAATATTAGTAGATAGTGTTAATGTCAGGTTTTTGCCAATTTTGGAGCTTTACAGTTATGAAGAAAGACATACATCCGAAGTACGAGAAGGTCCTCGTTCACTGCGGCTGTGGCAATACGTTCGAGACCCGCAGCACGACGAACGAAATCCATGCAGAAATCTGCTCGATGTGCCATCCGTTCTATACAGGCAAACAGAAGTTTGTCGATACCGCCGGGCGAATTGAGCGGTTTCAGAAGAAGTACGGAACGAGCTATATCAAAAGCGCACCCAAAGAAGGCAAGAAAGCCCATCAACAATAGCTGGTTCTTCATATGGCAGATCGCGCGCTCATCCCGACAAAATCGGGGTGGGGGCTTTTTGTTCTTTTGGCCGAGCGCAAAACAGGTCCGGCGCCGAAACGCAACGACCTTGAACCGTCATCTCACACCTTTCGTGGGCGGCATTTATGGTTGAGCAAAGAGACAGTGTACTTGCAAAACTCGACGAAATCGAGGCACGCTACAGCGAGATAGAAGAGCAGATCACCAAGTCGGAAATCGCCAGTGACCCGGCCAAGCTGATACCGCTGTCCAAAGAGCAAGGCAAACTCAGGGCAATGGTCACGAAATATCGCCAGTACAAGAAGGCGGCTGCCGGTATCGAGGAGGCCGAGCAGATATTGGCCGACGGCGACACCGATGAAGATTTCAAAACGCTGGCAAGAGATGAAATGCAGCAGCTCGATCTCAAGAGCAACGCCCTGCTCGAGGAGATTACGAACAGCTTTGTGATGGCCGACGACATGGATATCGATTCGGTCATAATGGAAATACGGGCCGGCACGGGCGGAGAAGAGGCGGCGCTGTTCGCACGCGATTTGTATACCATGTACGTCAGATACGCTGACGCTCACAAATGGAAGGTCGAGCAGCTCGATTTCAGAACGACGGAGAAAGGCGGTTTTCGCGAAGTGATTTTCGGCGTCAAAGGACTAGGCGTATGGTCGGAATTGGGTTACGAGGGCGGAGGCCACCGTGTCCAGCGAGTCCCCCAGACCGAATCCCAGGGCAGAGTCCACACGTCAGCGGCGACCGTAGCGGTGCTGCCCGAGCCTGAAGAGCTCGATATCGAGATAACCCCCGAGGACGTCGTCGAGCATGTCAGCAGGTCGGGCGGTCCCGGCGGACAAAGCGTCAATAAACTCAACAGCGCCATTAAGCTCGAACACATCCCGACGGGAATCACCGTCAGCATGCAGGATGAAAAAAGCCAGCACAAGAATCGCGCCAAAGCATGGCGGGTCCTGAGGAGCAGGATTTACGAGCATCATATGAGCAAGCAGAGGGCCGAGCGAGATTCGCAGCGCAAGAGCATGATCGGCTCGGGCGACAGGTCCCAAAAGATCAGAACGTATAATTTCCCGCAAAACCGCGTGACCGACCACAGAATCCACCTGTCACTGTACGGCCTGGACAAAATACTCGCTGGCGATATGGGCGAATTGATCGCCGCCATGAAAGACTACGACAGACAGCAGCGGCTGAAGAACCTTTAATAACTTTTCTTCCTGAGACTTGTTGGAACTTGCTGCGACACAAATAAGATGGAATTCTCGTTGCCCATTAGTTTCTCAGGCACCTCACACCAATCCAACACGCCCGAATGTGCAATAGAAGAAGTAGCTGCCGCCAAATTCAGAGATCAAACGATTGAGCACGGTTTGGCGATTGTCGGGCCGCATGCTGTTTCTCAGTTGTACAAACTTCATGTAGCGGTCGATGGTTTCACGCCTCATATTGAACTTGTTCAAGTCGATTCTCTGTCCCTTGGTTCCGAAGTAGATGAGCATCGCCTCTTCATAGAGAGTCGGGATAGCATGATAGCCCAGTTCCTTAAGCCGTTCCATGTTGGCTGCGATCTTGTCAACCCGGCCCGTTAGCAAATAATGCGCCATAAGATATTCAAACGCCATCTTATTCCGGGGATTGTGGGCGAGCAATCCTCTCAGCATTTGTTCAGGGGCATCGTCTGCGGTTCCCGGATGCCCCTCTTGATACATACAAGAGCGGATGCCGTCAACGTATGCCGCCTGGTCCGGTTCAAAGCGGTCGTCCAAAGCCCTGATCAGGGCCTCGGCGGCCCCACGACAGATCAGGTCCTTCCTCAGAGCATTGAGATAAATCTTGGCCGTGCGGTTCTGACCCTTGATAATATTGATCCAGGCCAGTCTTTCTACAACAATTCCGGAATGGTTCTTTGCGGCGAGGACTTCCGAGGCCAGCTTCTCAGCCATGTTGACATGCCCAAGTTCTATGAAAACGTCACACAGTTTCAATTCAGTCAGACAAGATGCCTTCTCCTCGTGTGTGAGAAGAAGCCCGTGCGGTATCTGCGGGAACTCGAACATGTCATAGGGCAGTCTGCCGGCATGATACAGCGCCCGAATTACATTATGATTGAAGTAAACGTTGCTTGCGCCTTTGGGCAGACTGCGACTGAGTTCAAGAATCTCGTCCCATTGTTTCCGGATGGAATAGTCGTGCGCCCGGACAAACGGCTTGCTCATTTGATCATAGCTGATGCAGAGTCCTGCAGCCGTCAGCACAATCGGAATGGCTGCCAGAGCCGGTTTCTTCAGCATGGCCGGAGATAGCCTCTTGCTCCCCTTGCTCTGCTTGGGGCGTTTCTTGCGCCCCCGCCCGATCTTTCCGAACGCCTCCTTTGCCAAGAGCAGAAGCAATGCGCTCATAGGCACAAAGCAGTACAGTATAATTATCGAGACCTTCGAAAAAGTATCAATGCCTTCGGCCGCTATCGAAGAGATTGGTGTCAGAACAAGAAATGCCTGTCGGGGTGGTATAAAGAACACGTACAGGGCGAGGCACCAGATGATCCCAAAGCCTGCCGGCAGGGCCAGCACAGGCAGTCCGAAGTCCCTGTGGATGAAGATTCCGTAGATCACAGTCATCAGTGCGAAGATCAACAGCCCCCCTGCTCCTGCCAACCAGAAGAGCACGGCTGCCATAAGGCAATATACCACCGCACGAATCACCAATCTGCGCAGGGGCAATCTTTCGAAGATAAGGGAACATAGCAGTCCCAGAGACATGGCCAGGCAGGCGGACAAGGGATGTTTATAGCGGCTACACATCAAAAAAAGCAGGATAGCCGGGAGAGAACTCAAGACTGTGGCGCGGGCAGAACCGGCGGCGACAAGGTGACGTCTGGAAAGTTCACACAGACACAATGCCGACAACACAATGATCAGAGCACCGAGCCAGGAATAATAGTAGCCCTGAGAGAGGAGACCGGATGTGTACATGACGGGGCCGCCTGGCAGGCGCAGCGAATTATCCAGAAACGACCACCCGGTCAGGAAAATGGGGGCATCCGGCAGAATAGTGCCGAAACACTGATAGATCAGACGCGGCTCGACAACAAGCCAGAGATAGAGCATGCCCGACAGGAAGAAAATCAGATTGTGCGGAATCTGCCTCATTCTCTGCAGCATGCGTTGTCATCTCCTATAACCACATGGTCACTCGCGCTCCAGCCACGGCTCGGTTGGACCTGCCTTGGGCGTTGCTGACGTAATCGGAATGTCCACGGCAACCGAAGGCTCCGAGCGAGCGACCCGGGCCAACATGGATCTGCTGACCTTGAGACTACCATCGATCAGCTCGGGGACACTGAATGTCTCTATGAGCGAATCATAATACGCCGGGTCCTTCTGGGGCACGACAAAGGGCTTGTGGACCTGGCCCGTCTCGTTAACATAGCTCAGATATGTCCTGGTCAAGGCCCCTCCCTGACGCTTACTGCTAAATGCAATCCACCGGCTGTTGCTCGACCAACTGTGCCACGATTCGGAATATGAACTGTTGGTAGCCAGCCTGCGATACTGCCCCGTGGCCAAATCCATCATATAGAGATCGCTGCTTGGCTGATATATGGGAAAGCAGCCGTATCGGCACATGCAGAACAAGAGAAATCGGCCGTCGGGCGATATCCTCGGCAACAGGATGCTCAAGCCCGTTTCATCGGCCGACAGCACCGTTTCAGCCTTGCCCCATTGATCTGTTTCGACATCGTAGGCTATCCGCCGAAGGTCATACTTGAGCTTGTCGTAGTTCTTAGGCGGAACGGCGTTTCGGTCCTGCCACAGAATGGGGCCGCTGCAAAAATAGAGATGCCGACCGTCCGCAGACCACGTCGGATAGGTCTCGAGCCGGTTCCTGTCCGCCAGTTGCTCCGGAGACGTCACCTTCCTGCTGTCGGGATGATAACAAAGCAGCGCTGAATCGAGATCCACAACATCCCGGACCTCCATGCCGCCGGTATGAAAGAACTGACGCACCTTATTTATCGAATACACAGCCAGTCGGCCGCTCGGATGCCAGGCCGTGTAGCCCCATTTTGCGCCGATCTTACGGACATCGCCATTGCGAGCCAGCAGGGTGCTGCTGCCGTATTTCACACTGCGCAGACCGATCGTCATAGTATCTGGAGCGTTGCCTACAAAGCTGTGGCAGTTGAGACACCCTTGGCCAAACGAACGCCCGTGCATGACAAGCGATACATCGAAATCGGTCAGGTCGCGCTGATAGATCCCCATGTCCTGCCACTTGTTATAGACCGGTTTCATGAACCGGTACACGAGTGTCCGGTCAATATCTTCTTTGGCGATAGTATTGGTGATGCGCTGAAATTGCAGCCATTTATTTTCCGCATTCCTGACGTAGACGTCCACGAACAGTTCACAGCCCTTATTGGCGTCAAGCAGGGCCCGCCATCTTCTCAGAGGGATGCGTATTCGGCCTGTCTTACTGGCGATCTCCACTGCCGGGCCACTGTCCGAGTGAATTTTGACGCAATAGGCCTGTCCCTTTTCGCGGATTCTGAAATTCAAGGCAGCGATGTTGCTCGGCATGACAATGCCGGAGTAGTCGGGGGAAATGTTCGGCTCGCGGGCGACTTGTGAACATTCTCCCAATACTTCGAACGAGGCCGATGCAAGCCACCGTGCTGAAAGGATGATAAAGCTGACTGAGACGCCTATGACAATAAGTTTTCTTTTCATGATTCTCTGCAAGGGTCACCAACTCTATGTGCCCGGCATGCTTGACGCACTATCACATGATTATAAAACATAGCTCGTTTATCTACAACCCTTTGGCTCTGTTTGCCGCAGTTGCGTCCGGGGAGGCAAAGATTCATTTGCCAACGCGAGGGTTATCGTATATCGTACCGGTTTGCAAATTTGTCGGTACATTGTGAGGTCGGATCGGACATGATAGTTGTTGTTACCGGAATGGTTGGACTCGACAAGAAAAGCTACCTCGAAAATGTGTGTCAACTTGCCGCCGAGGGAGGCAAAGACGTATTGCTGTGCAACGTCGGCGACCAGATGTACGCCGAAGCGCCCGACATCCCGCCTGGCAAAATCCTGGACATACCAATGAAAAGGCTCAGCTCGCTCCGCCGCAGCGTGTTCAAGGACATTATTGCCAAGGCCCAGAAGAGACCCAACATGATCGTCAACACTCATGCGACTTTTCGCTGGCGGCACGGATTGTTTCCGGCTGTGGACTTCGATCAGATGCGGCAGCTCAAAGCCGACATGTACCTGTGTATTATTGACGGCATCGTCCCGCTGCACTTGCGGCTTGTCGACGAACATGCCGTCGAGCACAGCTTGAAAGATCTCATCGTCTGGCGCGAAGAGGAAATAATCGGCACGGAAATGCTCTGCAAAGGCGTCGATGAAGCAGTTCCGTTCTACTGCCTTGCACGCGGAGCCAAGGTCCAGACGACCGAGACATTCTACGGACTTGTCTTCGAGAGGCAAGTCAAGAGGGCGTATCTGAGCTTCCCTATGACCGCCGTCGGCGATATGGAGGACGTGCAGAGAAACATTCTCGAATTTCGACAATTGATGAAACAGTCGTTCATCTGCTTCGACCCGGGGGATTTGGAGGAAGCATATCTGCCCGAAAAAGCCCGGCGAGCCGGCGAGAAAGGATTGGACTATGTCGAGGCAGCGGCTTTGGGACGAAAAGTCAGGCTGGACTTGAACGAGGTCAAGCAGGTCGAACGAGATATCAACAGCCAGACCTACGCCCGCGATTTCATGCTGATCGACCAGGCGGATATGATAATCAGCTTCATTCCGACGTTGGACGACGGCCGAGCGGCAATATCCAGCGGCGTCGAGAGAGAACTCCAGCACGCCCACGAGGCGGCAAAAGAAGTCTATGTCATCTGGACAGCCAGTCAGAGCCCTTCGGTCTTTATCACCCAGACGGCGACAGAGGTATTCGACAACACCGCCGGTGCGGCGGAATTCTTCGAGAAGAGAGGGTACGTCAGAGAAATCAAGTGTTGAAAGACGAACGCCAGATATCGAGCGAAGAATTAGCCGGCTGCATCGACCATACGCTGCTTGATGCCACGGCGACAAGAGAGCAGATCGAACAGGCCTGCCGCCAGGCAAAGGGCTACGCTTTTCACACGGTGTGTGTAAACGGTCGCTGGTTGACCTTGGTAGCCGAGCTATTGGCCGGCTCGAAGGTCGCTGTTGGCGGCGTGGTCAGTTTGCCGCTCGGCGCCAATTCGACAAAAGTCAAGGTTGCCCAAACCAGAGATGCTATCTTTGCCGGGGCTGATGAAATTGACATGGTCGCCGATTTGGCGGCCATAATCGAGGGCGATTCCAGATACCTGCTTAGCCAATTGCAGGCGGTGCTGAGAGTTTGCCGGTCGATGAGGCCGGCGGTTGTGCTCAAGGTGATAATCGAATCGGCCGCTCTAAGCGACGACCAGAAAATATTCGCCTGTCGAATCGCACAGCAAGCAGAGGTGGATTTCGTAAAGACAAGCACCGGATTGCACCCGGCCGGCGGAGCGACTCTCGAAGAC
>JADHXR010000154.1 GCA_016782865.1 Phycisphaerae bacterium | reverse complement strand
CAGTTCATTGCTGCACTCAAAGATAAGCCATCAAGCGCAACGCTGGTTCTCGAACAGGATCACTGGGTAGAATATAGCATCCCAGCACCGCTTCGCGATCGGCCCGGCGCTGAAATCGGGCTCTATGTATTCAATGGGGGCACCCTGCCCAGCGTCTACCTCACCGACGGCGACCAGCGATTGCAAGAAATCTCTGTAACGCACTATCGCGGTGGACAAGCCCCGGGGTACTTGGTCCTGGGATTTGACCTTAGTGCCGTTGCGATCGATTTTACGGTCCGCAGGATACGCATTGTAGGTCACGACCGTGAAGGCCGGTTTGGCGGTTGCGGCATCACCAATGTTCCCGTCTCTCTCGCAGCACGAAGATAACGATCCGTTCAACGCTTCGGCCTGACCTGTTTGTTCGGTGTTCCATCAAGCCCGACGATAAATACATTGGGGTGCCATTGTTGGCGCCAAACTCATTACCACACATATTTCGCCCTTCTACTCATAAAGACGTTCTCAAGGAGCAAATGTGACCACAAGATCGCAAGAATCTGAAAGAAATGAGAAAAGCAGAACTCAGAACTCAGAACACAGGATACAGAATTCAGGGGAGGCGGGCTTGCTGGTTTCTGTTGATTGATGCCGCCGGGTGTGCTATAGTCACCCTCATCATGAAAAATCAAGATTCGGAGCAATGATCACGGGAGGCAAACGCTATGAAGATTACGGGCATGAGGACGGGACTACACCTTCTGGTCTTATCGTTACTGGCTGTCACGACAACGACCGCGGCACAATTCAGCTATCCGCCCGATTTGTCACTCGATGCAGTTCGAAAGAGGATTGACGCGGTAAAAATCGGGCACCCGCGTCTGCTCGTGACCGCTGATGGTTTTCTCGAACTGCGCAAATCGTTGCGCAAAGACCCATTACGCAGAAGCCTCGCAGAAGGGGTGATAAAGCAGGCCGACGGTCTGCTGAATGTTGCGCCCATAAAGCGAGAAAAGCAGGGACGCCGGCTGCTCGGGCAATCGCGGCGGTGCGTGCAGCGGGTCCTGACGTTGTCTATGGCGCACCACTTGACGGGTGATACGAAATACGTCGATCGTTGTGAGAGGGAGATGCTGGCGGTAGCGAAGTTCAGCGATTGGAACCCGAGCCATTTTCTGGATGTTGCGGAAATGACCTTCGCCCTGGCGATCGGATACGACTGGCTGTACGACAAACTCAGCGCGGTAAGCCGGGATGAAATCCGCGCTGCAATTATCGACAAAGGTGTCGCACTGCCGTTCAACTCGCGGCACAAGGGCTGGGTAAGGTCGCGCAACAACTGGGGACAGGTTTGCCATGGGGGCCTTACTGCCGGAGCGCTGGCCATACTCGAAGATGAGCCCGACCTTGCGGCTCGCACGGTTCACAATGCGCTGCACAACGTGACGTATTCCATGGCCGCCTATGCGCCCAACGGCAGCTATCCGGAAGGGCCCGGATACTGGTCCTACGGCACGAGCTACAACGTACTGCTGATCGCTGTTCTCGAAAGCGCGATGGGCACTGATTTCGGATTGACCGGGGCCCCGGGTTTTAGCATGACGGGCCAGTTCTTGAGCCTGGCTACCGGCCCATCGGGGCAGTTTTTCAACTACGCCGACGGCGGAGCCGGTCGCGGGACCCAACCTTCGCTTTTCTGGTTTGCGTCGCGTTACAAACGGCCGGACTGGCTGGGCGACGAACACGAGCGACTGAAACGAGACATAGAGCGCATGAAGAGATATTCCGGCTCCGACCGCCTGCTCCCGCTGGCCCTCTTGTGGATGGACAACGGCCGAGATATCTCTGACATCCGCATGCCGCTGCACTGGCACAGTGAAGGCGAAACGCCAATCACCGTACACCGCAGCTCCTGGACCGACCCCAAGGCAATCTTCATCGGAGTAAAAGCGGGCTCGCCATCGGCCAACCACGGACAAATGGACACAGGCTCGTTCGTCCTGGACGCCGACGGCCAAAGGTGGGCGATGGATCTCGGCGCCGAGGGCTACCACGGGATCGAGTCGCGCGGCATGAATCTGTGGGACCGTTCGCAGAACTCGGACCGCTGGACCATCTTCCGCCAGCGCAACCACGGACACAACACGCTGGTGATCGACGACAAACTCCAGATTGCAGAGGGCAAAGCCGACGTGATCCGTTTTTCGAGCGATCCGGAATTGCCGCATACCGTTGTCGATCTGAGCGAAGTCTATAAAGGGCAGGCTGAGTCGATACATCGAGGCGTAGCTCTGCTGCCATCTCGCGAGATATTGATCCAGGATCAGCTTACAGGGCTCAAACGCGGCAGCCGCGTCCGCTGGGCAATGATCACACCGGCAACGCCCGGCAAACCTGACGGCTCGCGGCTCAGACTCCGCAAGGCAGATGCGTCCATGTCACTGAGCATTTATTCGGTGGGCAAATCGCCGAACTGGCGGATTGTCGATACGGCCAAGCCGCAAAACGAATGGGACTCGGCCAACCCGGGTACCAGTGCCGTTGCGTTTGAGACAATTGCACCGGCGTCGGGCAAGCTGACCATAGCCGTCCTCTTCACACCGGGAACTTGCCTGAACTCTGTGGCTGAGACGCTCAGCATCCGGCCGCTTGAGATCTGGGGCCGGTGATATGGTGGAGCCCTATCCGTACGGCGTCCCCTTAATTTCCCTGTGATCTTTGTCCGGTCATTGTGAAGCAACAGGGCCCATACAGAGTCAATCAGTATGGGCCCCGAATAAATGCACATCTGCCGAACCGCCAGCGCACAGTCTCTGCATAATTTACCGATACAACCTGATGTCGTCAAAGTACATCTTCCCTGTGCCGCCGGCAGCGGGACTGTCCTTTGTTCCGCAGCCAATAGTAATGGTGTTGACATTGGCAAGGTCCACGCCCGCAAACGCCTGCGGGTCGATAACCCACTCGGTCCATCCAGTTATCTGCGTTACACTGGCGTCGTCATGATAGACCACGGCGGTGCCGTTCAGGGCGACAAACATCCGCTCAGCAGCATTGGCCGAATCGCCGCGGAACCACAGCGATAACTTCGTAACTCCTTCGGCGGTCCAGTCTCGCGGGTAAACCAACGTCAGGGCAGCTTCCGACGTCTTGAGGTTGTTATCGTAGATGTACGGCATCGACTGGACGCCGCCGTGTACGATCGTCGTCTCGGCATAGGGTGGCATGTCATTGCCAACGAGCGCTCCATTTGTAGTGGTTCCGAAACCGTCTATCCACTTGTCGAATATCCTGTTGCTCGCGGGGTCAGGAGGGTCAATGTCGTTGTATGACTCAAAATCATCCACGAGAATAAAGTCGGCCGTCATAAAGCTCCAGACGAGACCTTTGACAGTGCCCGTCGGATATACTTCATCCACGCGCCAGGCATGACTGCTGTTCCATGCGAGTCCTCCGGGATCGTAGCTTTCGGCGCCAAGCGCCCTGGGACCTACGTATTCGGGTGAGGCTGTCGTGGCGTTCCTTACGGCATTGGCATCGGTGCCGAAGTAAAGTTCGTGCGAAGCGGCATTATCTGCGGGATTCCAGCTAAGCGTTGCGGTCATCTGCACGTCCGCAGTGCCGTTGGCCGGCTGCGGATTGCCCACGGCGCCCGGAGTCGTAAAACTCCAGATGTCACCCTTGTGCGTTGCCTCAACGTCAAACTCGTCGACCCGCCAGTAGTAGACCTTCTCCGGTTCAAGCGGGCTGGGGGGCGCATAGGTTACAGTTCCCTGCGGAGCACCGCCCGCGGCGTTGCTCACATCGTCGAAATCGTCGCCAAGATAGACAGTGTGCAGCTTGGCACCGAAACCTCCCGTCCAGGCAAAGGCAGCACTCGGGTCTACAAATTCGGCCCCATCAGCCGGGTCGGGATTGTAGGCAGTTTTGGGCGGAACCGAGAAGCTCCAGACCGGACCTATCCACGGACTGTTCGGGTCCGCGTCGTTGACCTCATCGATTCGCCAGTAGTATGTAGTGCCCGGAACGAGGCCGTCGGGATAGGGAAATCCGGGAAAGCCGACCACGAAATTCGTCACAGTCTGACTTCCTATGAATGTTTCGGCGGCGCCCTCGCTCACATGGTCGGAATTATCGCCGAAGTATACATCGTGCGAGACTGCAAAGTCTCCCGGCGACCAACTAATGTTCGCCCATACGTCCGGATAGATGGCGCCGTCAGCCGGTGTGGGGCTAAGGGCAAACGCATACGCCTCACCCTGCATAGCCTTCTTGATCTCATCCTGCGACAGCGCCCGGCCGAACAGCCAGAACATGTCCATGAGTCCTGTGAAGGGTCTCGCATTGTCGATGTTATACCCCACGCGGGCGCCCAAGCCCCAATCTCCGGCTATATCCTGAGGATTCGTAATGTCCTGCTCATGGACCACTTCCCCGTTGATATAGAGGATCGCCTTGCCGGATGCCTTGTCGTACGTGCCTGCAAAATGGAGCCACTCATCCCACGTTACGGAACCGGCACGTATATCGAATATTGTTGTCCCGCCGCTGGTGCGGAGCAGCCATCGAAAGTCGCCTCCGCTCTTGAGTTCGGGATGAACGAGCCAGGTCGAGTCGGATGCTCTGGCATTGAATATGGCGTGATCTCCCCCTGTATTCTCGCATTTTACCCAGGCGGCGAGTGTTATGCCGGTGGTTGGAATATGCTCCGGAGGTATACTGGGCCCATCTAGATCAAGGAAACTGCCGGTCGCGAATTTGGCAGCTCCATTCCGCACGCCGTCAGGGTCTGCCGTGATATCGCCGTTTACAACCCCATCGTGGCCGTTGCCGGATTGGTCGGCGACGATATCACTGACCTCGTCGAAGGAATAGTAAATAACCAGGGACGGGTCGCCGAGAAGGTCGGCCGGGGCGCTATCAGCCAGACCCGCCACCAACAAGAGAGAAAAGGTCAAACAGATCGTTTTTCTACACATGATAGTCCTCCTTAAAAAAAGATGATTGATGATGATTCTACCTTCACTACACTTTGTCTCTATGTAACCAGGACGATTATTCGCGATTTGGTGCCACCTCCTTCCTTCAAAAATAGTCATCCGTATAGACACGTCAAGAATTCTATTTCCAGAACGTATCAGCCCGACGGTCTTAGCCGTACCCTGCGAAAGGTTCTAAAGAAACTTTTGAACAATTCCCTGCCGGCAAGCTGAAAACCCACGAACCTTGCCTATACTATATTTAATAGATCTGCCACCCTCCCGTCAAGGAAAATCGCGGGATCATGGCGGAATTAAGTGTCCGGTAGATTCTCTTCGCACATTGTCCGAGCCGGCAGCCGACACGTTCGGCCTTTGTGATTGATTCCCGAGGGATCGGGATCTTCGATATTGTTCTTCTTCGTGGTGAATACAAATCAGTACTACAATCTAATACTATAAATTAGCGGCCCTCGGCGGAACCTTTTTCAGACACGGATTTCACGGATTTACACAGATTCCTTACATTCATTTCTCTAGCCGTGTTAATCCGTGAAATCCGTGTCTAATTCAGTTGGTTCTTGATCTTCTCTCAGTGTCCTCTGTGGCCCATGCAATTGATTATTGTCCCTTCTTTCGCAGGGATGACAATATTATTGACTATTGTTTTCTTCGTGGTGAATGAAAATCCGCGTTCTCCGCGAAATCCGCGGTTAATTCCTGCTCCTTTGAAACTTCACTTGAAGGCCAATGTAGCATGAGGTATCGTACGTATCTAACGAAGGTAGAATCCGGTGCGTATTTCGTCGCCGTCATATGCATAAGGAGAAAGAATATGAGAAAGATTGTATGCGTCCTTTGTCTGCTTGGGCTCTTGCTGCAAACCAGCTATGCGGCTGGCCGGCAGCGGTACGAGGCGAACTGGGAATCTATCGACGCTCGGGCGACGCCGCAGTGGTTTACGGACGCCAAGTTCGGCGTCTTCATCTGCTGGGGCCTTTATTCGGTCCCGGCGTGGACTCCTAAGGGCAAGTACGCCGAATGGTATCAATACTGGCTCCGCCAAAAGTCGTTCGAGGCCAAGGTGTACGATTTCCACGTCAGGACCTACGGCGAGGATTTCGAGTTCAAGGACTTTGCCCCCATGTTCAAGGCTGAGCTGTGGGATCCGGACCAATGGGCCGAGCTGATTGACAACGCCGGGGCGAAGTACATCGTGCTCACCACCAAACATCACTCCGGCTACACGTTGTGGCCCAGCCGCCAGGCCGAACAGACCTACGGCGAAAACTATAACCCCGTGAAGGTCGGCCCCAGGCGGGACATTGTGGGCGACCTCGCCTCCGCCGTGCGCAAAAAGAACATCAAGGTCGGGCTCTATTACTCTCTGTACGAATGGTATCATCCCCTTTGGAAAAGCGACAGAGAGCGTTTCGTCGCCGAGCACATGTTTCCACAGTTCAAGGACCTTGTCACGCGCTATCGCCCGGACATAGTCTGGTCGGATGGCGAATGGGAGATGGGCCCGGAGAAGTGGAGGAGTCCCGAACTGCTGGCTTGGCTCTTCAACAACGCGCCGAATGAGAAGGACCTGGTAATCAACGACCGCTGGGGCAAAGGGATCAGGCACAGGCACGGCGGATTCTACACGACCGAATACGGCTCCGGAATGGACGACGACTCGCACCCGTGGGAAGAGAATCGCGGCATGGGTTTCTCCTACGGCTACAACCGTGCCGAAAATCTCCAGGACTATCGATCCGCCCGCGAACTGATCCTCATGCTGATCGACGTTGTCAGCCGCGGCGGCAATCTCTGCCTGGACATCGGCCCGAGCGCCGACGGCAGGATCCCCGTAATCATGCAGGAGCGCCTGCTGCAAATCGGCGAATGGCTCAAAGCCAACGGCCAGGCCATCTACGGCACGCGCATGTGGAAGACGCCTTGCCAGTGGAGTGCGGGCAAAGTCCCCGAGATGCAGAGGAAGGAATACATGTCCAAGTTCAACATCCTGGAGCAAACCGTTGCCCCCCCTGAGGGGCAGGCCTTCAAGGAGGTACTGTTCACGTTTAAGAACGGGGATCTTTGTGCGATTACTCCCAGGTGGCCCGGTGATTCACTGACCTTAAAGGATGTTTCGCCGGGAAGTGACACGGAGGTGACCTTCCTGGAGTCGGGAGAAAAGCTCCCCTGGCGCGCCGACGGTGACGATTTTGTCATAACGCCGCCTGAGTTCGACCCCAACCGGATAAAGAGCCGATACGCATATGTATTTAGGCTCAGCAACATAAAACCGGACGGCAAGTGAAATCTCAAAGGAACAGGAATTAACCGCGGATTTCGCGGAGAACACGGATTTTCATTCACCACGAAGAAAACAATAGTCAATAATCAATAGTCAATGACAAGGGCCACAGAGGTCACCGAGAACGCAGAGAGGGAGAGAAATAATCAATAGTCAATATTGACTTCTTGCATCAATTGAACTACAGTTACTTGAAATTGTATGTCAGCATGTAGTTGATGGATCGAAGGAACGATGCTGAAGGAGCTTTTCAAACGCTGGCCATCGAGAATTCAAGAGCGCGATATTGTCGCTGGTCCCAACAGCTTGCCGGTTTCCGTCAATGTTAACAGCGACAAAGGTACTATCAATGTAGGCGTTGACGGCTTGAGCGAAGGCGAAAAGAAGGAACTCTTTGCCCGAGCAGCAGGGATGTCCGACATCGCTGTGTACGAGGGGTATATCGAGCACGCCTATGCCAAGTCGCACGTTCACCGAACGGATCAGTGTCCCCAGTGCGGTGCAATAACCCAACGACGATACGGCCATTTTATTTACGCCACACAAATCGCAACTCGGGTCATGTTTGCCCCGGCAGGCTATTTCTGTAGCGAATGTCCGTCGGTTATTATTGACGAAGACATAATTAAAAATGGCATAACGGACCGCAAATTCAGGTTTCAGGGTGTATTGGGCATAGATTACGGCAAAGAAAGAAAGCCTGATATCTTCCGAACTTGGAATGGCAGAGAAGCGGTATATGTTCTTGACGAAGACCTGCGACCGATGGGGATAAGTACTTTTGACTCTGGTCATTCCCATCCACAAGCATCATCGTTCTCCATCAATAAGAAACAGCGGAGAAACGCGAGCCGGCGAAAATTGGCAAAGAAGTCACGAAGAATCAACAGAAGGAAATGAAACGATCACAAGACAAAGAACCATCGTCACTCTTCTCCGCAACTCACGGCGCCAAGGAATAGACCGAACAGCCCGAACCCATCCGAGACAGCCGGGACCCGGTTTGCCGGCGACCCACGCCAGCCAATCCTGTGAATCGTCAAGTCCGCCATTCAACTGGTGATTTTCCTAACACGCCAATCAGGCCTAAGAACATCTCTTTTATGGCACCTTCTTGGTCGTTCTTATGTTCTCAAGAAACACTTTAATGGAATGCGTTAATACAACCGAAATACAGATGGGTCGAGTTGCTGTGCCCAACAAGAAGCTGGAAAGAAGAACACGTGAGCATAGGCCTCAACAGGCCGATAGACAAAAGGAAGAAAAGAATGCCTGCAACACAGGTTTTAGAGAAATCCATGAAGATGGGGGCGGTAAAGACGAAAGCAAAGAATCTCGGCATCGCCCCCAAGAGAATGAAGAAAGCAGAACTCATCCACGCCATCCAGATGGCAGAAGGGTGTACGCCTTGTTTTGGAAGGTCAAACGGCCAGTGCCCCTACGGTGACTGCTGCTTCATGGCCGATTGTCTTAAGATCAGATCATGATTATGAAAGACGGGACTTCTTGCGGGTGACTGTAAAGAATGTTCGCTGCTTCGCTCGTTTCGTCCGGCAAACCCACGTCCCCCGGCTGTGGTTGCCGAAAATGTCCTCCGTGCAGAGAAACGTCAAGGATCGCTGCGGTTTGACCGCATCAACCGGGCGAGGTGAAGCTGATTTCATCCCTCAATACGGGTTCAGGTTGTGATTTCTCTGGGCAGCGCGGACCGACTCTGAGGAGAGGAAGGAATACATGTCCAAATTCAACATCCTCGAGCAGACCGTCCCTCCGCCTGAGGGACAGGCCTTCAAGGAAGTCCTGTTCACGTTCAAGAACGGGGACCTTTATGCGATTACTCCCAGGTGGCCCGGCGGCAAACTGACTTTGAAGGATGTTTCGCCGGGAAGTGATACGGAGGTGACCTTCCTGGAATCGGCAGAGGTGCTCCCCTGGCGCGCCGACGGTGACGATTTTGTCATAACGCCCCCAAAGTTCGACCCCAACCGGATAAAGAGCCGATATGCGTACGTATTCAAGCTCACCAACATAAGACCGGATGGCAGGTGAGATCTCAAAGAAGAAGGAATTAACCGCGGATTTCGCGGAGAACGCGGATTCTTTGTTCACCAGGAAGAAGACAATAATCAATAGTAAACTTGTCCTGAGCAAGGTCGAATGGATCGTAAATAGTCAATTACACGGGCCACAGAGAGCCAGGGAAGTCAGAGAAATAATCAAAAATCAGTAATCAATTCTCTTGGACAGATTCCAGGCAAAGCACGGATTTTTCCTTTTTCCCTTCATCCGGCTAATGCGTAGGTGGTGTGAAGCCATCGGGACCTTGGTTTTGGGGTAGGGCGAAGCGCCAACACCCTCAATTCCCCTAAGGTGTAATCCCAATGAGCACCAGCGGAACCGCGGGAACACCTCGCCCTTGCCTGACGACGTTGTAGAATTCCCCCTCATAGTAGCCAACGCCAGAACTCATTTGGGCCTGAAGGGATTTCATGGGGAGAATTTCGATGCCAACGTCTATGTGGTCTCGGACAAAGAAGGCGAGATGCTTGACAAACAGATCGTATGCAACGAAAGAGTATTTCCCGAACTGAACCTCTATCGCT
The DNA here is from genome assembly GCA_016782865.1 of Phycisphaerae bacterium. GTDB lineage: Bacteria > Planctomycetota > Phycisphaerae > Sedimentisphaerales > Anaerobacaceae > SG8-4. Next base: position 8,864 of record JADHXR010000154.1, on the reverse strand, counting down.
ACACGGTCTTTGACGAAGTCGGTTTGGTTATAGCTGTAAATTGGCGTTTCGCCAGCTTCTTCTATCTCTCGCTTCTGCTCCTCCGGCGGCATCGTCAGAGTCTTTCGGATGAGTTTCTCACCTTTCGTTACCCAATAGCTTACCCGGCTCTCTTCCCATTTCTTTCTCTTCAGAAGCTTCTTGAACGTCTTATTCATGTCGATTGGGCTATACAGTAGCTTGCCCTTCATATTCCTTTCTTTGGAAACCTTTGTCTTGCATTTCTGTGCGTCGACCGTCTCGACCACGGCCCGAATCTCAGCCCACAGTTTTGGCTTGTGAACGAGAAGAAACTCCAGTCCATTCAGATGGGAGTATGTCTCACATATTTTCATCGGGCACCCTATTGATACTTTTCTATTCTTGTTCCAGAAATACCATTTGTGCCGAGTTTCGTCTCGTGCCCCAAGGCGCCACAGTAAGTTTGTTTCCAGCCTTCTCCGGATCATATACAGGCTTGTGCATTGGCCGAGTACGCAGAGTACCGTCCATCTCTTGTTGGATTCTATCGCGCGCGATGTGGGCGTAATCGGGAACCGTTTCCGCACCGGCACCCCGCCTGTCGTGTCGTAAGGCAGCGACGATAGTTGTGCCGGTTCCGAGGAATGGATCGAAGACCCAGTCACCTTCATTTGTCATTGATAGAACAAGCCGTTCGATAAGCTCTACTGGGAACTGGCAGGGATGCCCAGTCTTTTCGACGTGATTGCTCTTGACATTTGGAATCACCCACAAATCGCCCGGATTTTTTCCTAATGGGTTGCAGGAGTACTTTCCTGCCTTTGGCCCTTTAAAGTACTTCTTCCCTGGGTACTTCTGCGGTACTCTGACAGGATCAAGGTTGAATAGGTATTCCTTTGTCTTGGTAAACCAGATTATAGTTTCGTAACGACCAGAGAAACGCTTGCTGCAATGCAGACCATGCTCGAAATGCCAAATGATACGGTTTCGCATCGTTAGCCCAAATTCTGTGAAGATCGGATAGAGAACCGTGTCCAGTGGGATTATTGATCCGTTATCAACATAATTTCCCACTTGCCAACAAATGCTTCCATGGGGAGAGAGGGCTCTGACACATTCCCGAATTACTTCTGCCTGTTGATCAAGATAGGCGTCAAGCTTGAGTTTCTTCTCGTACTCTTTTCCGATGTTGTAAGGAGGCGAAGTGACTATGAGTTGCATCGATTCGTCCGGGATGCGGTGCAGCAAATCGAGGCAGTCGCCCGGATGCACGACGACATGTCGTGAGAGCGAGAACTGATCAGATATCTTATATGTCGCAAACATGAACATACACTATCGTGTTTTTGCTATCGGGTCAACTGTATGATCAATCATCTCAGAAGTCAAATGTAATCGCATGTAACATGCTCTGTAGAAGAAGCTTCAATAGACTACCTATTTAAACTCGCAAGCTATTTTCGACTGCTGATTGCGATCACGGGGTCAAAAGTCTGTAGCGGGTGGGGCGTGATGACTCGCACCGATCAGAAGGAAATAGGGGACCGGACAGACGGTGCGAAATATTGTACCTTGCGCGGCCGGACTCTTTTCCGCCACAAAGGGCCACCGAGACACAGAGTTCAGTCTCTTCTTGCAAGGCCTTTTTGGGAAAAGACATTTCTTTCCCTTGCCCTTCGTCAGCCATGGGCAAGGGAAAGAAATAGGTCCAGTCTGCGAGACCAAGTAGCGTCGAGCGCAGGGTCTTCAAAGGCCATGCCACCAAGGAACGACTGGCATGGTCTCTGTTACCTGGAGGAGGTGTACGGTACATTTTTTGAGTCTATTTCTGTGTTCTGAGGGGAATGAGATTTGCTGATCGTGTATCTGCGTAATCCCCGTTCGGCTTCGCTCAGAGCCTGCCCTGAGCTTGTCGAATGGGGCAGGCTGTGAAATCCGCGGTTCCTTTAAATAGATTCCCACACCTCCCGTTCCTCCCGAAAACTCAGCCCGTTTTTCTCGTCGATGACTTGCGCCGCCTGAGCTTTCTATTGACGTTTGGACGAGAAGATAGTATTAATTGACTGCATCCGAAGAAACAATTATTGAAAGGCAGCGCTATGAACATCGGAGTATTCTTGTTGATTGAGCCGTTTGCAAGCGTAGAGAAGCAACTCGAACGCGCCAGGGAAATGGGCTTTGACCACGCCGATATCACGGACACCAACGCCGGAGGCAGCATGTTGGGGACGGCGGGCTTTTCCCCCACGGTGAGCCTTGACGACAATCCCTTCGAGGTAAAACGTCTTTTCGAGAAATATGGGATCACTCCTTCTACAGTCTGTGCGCACGCGGGATTGCTGGAGCCGAGTAATCCCGGCACATACGGCACTTCGGAGATCATGAAGGCCGTCGCATTTGCCGCGGCTATCGGTATCAAGGATGTCGTCACAACCGAAACGGATCCCCGTTCTCAGTGGGCCAACGACCTCTCCTACGAAGAGCGCGTGTTCATAATAGCCGAGAAGCTGTACCAGCCCGTGAAGATGGCGGCTGACTACGGTGTCCACGTCCTCCTGGAGCCGCACGGCCCGGTGACCGACAGCATCAAGGGACTTCAGGATGTGTTTGACAGGCTTGGCAATCCAGAGTCGCTGGGGGTTAATCTTGATACGGGTAATTCATGGCTCGGCGGCGCAGACCCCGTCGAAATGGCCAGAGTTTTCAAGGACAAGATCCATCACGTCCACTGGAAGGACCTGGGTGCCGAATGGGAGCCGAAGAGAGGAACGGTGTTCGGATGCGGCTTTTCGACAATCGCACTTGGTGACGGAGTAATCGACATCAAGGGCGTTTGCGAAGTACTAAAGGATGCCGATATCGCCAGCTCCACCCTCGAGATCGTGGGCTCGGAAGATATTCTCAAGAGAAGCGTCAAATATCTCAGGGCAAATGGCCTGTGATCGCCTATTTGGCGGCGAGGTCGAGCGAGTGAATCGACGGCTGCGCAGCGGCAGCATGGGCAACCCATTCGGCTTTGCTCAGAGCATGCCCTGAGCCTGTCGAACGGGGCATGCTTGTTGCCCATGCTGTCACTGTAACGCGACCCGAACCGCATGGGCAGGAAACCTGCCCATCCTACAGTCTGCGGGTGAGGGGTGTCTGCTCAGCCGACGGCAGGAATATTGATGTTCGTAACACTTTAGCCGCGTGCGGCAAAAGTGTTGGTTCCGGGTTGGAAGGTTCACGGTTCAGGGTTGGTGGCTGGTAAAACTAGTTTTTCGATCAACGGTGAACCTGGAACTATGAACCTTGAACCGCTTTAGCGAAATGCTTCACTTCGCTAAAGCATTACTGATGTTCAGTCCCCAGGGGGCCCTGTAGGGCCGGCTCAGCATTTTGTTGGCTTCTTCATCGGCCAGGAATTGTTCGGTCGCCGGATTCCATCTGAGCTTGCGGCCCGCTTGGATCGCAATGTGTGCAAGCTGGCCCAGCGAGCACGTTCGGTGTCCGATCTCCGCATCCGCCATGGTCGGGGCATTGTTCTTGATCCCGTAGATGAAATCCTCCTTGTCCTGCCTTTGAGGAAAACGCAGGTCGCCGTCTTTGAGCTTCGTTCTCAGGATGTTCGTGTCACTGGCCTGGAATCCACCTTTGCGGAGCCAGTTGGCCTGTATCCAGCCCTCTTCGCCTTCGATCCGCAGGTACGCTCCGGCCTTGTCGATAAGATAATCCATCACCACGCCGTTGCCATAGCGGTACTGGACTTTGAAATCGATCAGCACATTCCAGAGGCCCGAACCGCCGGCGGGGTATTGCCCCCTGCCCTCGATCTCGACCGGCCCGGTGTGCTCGGAATTGTTGACCTGCTGAGCCACGTCCATCACGTGCGTTCCCCAGTTCGTTATCATCCCCTCGCAGGTATCGCGGCAGCGCATCCATCCGGGGCGACCGTATGACTTGACCGGGTGGACCCTGTCAACGGTGTACGGCTTCTGAGGAGCCGGCCCCAGCCACATGTCATAATCCAGCTCCCCCGGCGCCGGCATAGGATCGGCCTTGCCCCCGGCTATATCACCCGCCGGCACGCCGACCTCCATGCGTTTGATTTTGCCCAGATAGCCGTTGCGCACCAGTTCGGCGGTCTTGTGCATGTAGGAATGAGAACGGCACTCGCTGTCGGTGCGGAAAGTGACACCGTGCTTCTTGACGGCGTCGGCCAGCGCTCGTCCCTCGGCGATCGAAAGCGTCAATGGCTTTTCGCAGGATACATGTTTGCCGCGCCCGACCGCCGCCAGGGAAATCGGCACGTGCCAATGGTCGGGAGTGGAATTCATGATCGCATCAATGTCGTCGCGGGCGATCACTTCGCGCCAGTCTTCGAAGCTCCTGCAGTCGCGATTCTTATAGAACGCATCCACATCCTCCTTTGCATTGCCGGTCCGCCATTTATCGACATCGCATACGGCGACCACCTGTACGTCGTCGATGTTCAAAAGCGTCTTGAGATTGATCATGCGCGCCTGCCTGCCCATTCCGATCATGGCGAGCGTAATCCGGTTGGACGGAGCATTCTTCCCGAAGACGGTTGACGAGACTATGGTCGGAAAAGCCGACAACAGGCCGGCTGTGCCAATCGCCCCGAGCGCCTGGCGGCGCGTCATGGTCGCAGCGTTTCTCGATTCGCTTTTCATGGTCGATTCCTTCCTGTTGGTTCACATGACCGTACCTTTCCCATATTGAAAGCCATTCTATCCCGACCGCGCGGCGATGTAAAGGTGAAAAGGGCAAGATAACGGGTTTTTGATTGTAGGGGAGTTGTAGACGCAAACTGATGAGAATGACTCCGTTTTTGCGGCCCCCTATTACTGTTCTACAGTTTTCGTTTGCGGTAGTTTTGCTCGCCACTCTTCAGCTTTTTCCGGCTTCTCCCAGGATTCATACAATTCGATCAGCAACTGCATAATCTCGGCGGTTACGGGATCGTGCGGATCTGATGCGTCGATGCTCAAGTCAAATGCTCTTAGAAGAATCGCCTCAGCATTCTCTCGGTCTTTTGTATGATAGAACGCCTTACCCAGAGTCCTCAGGAAGTCGGGATTCTCCGGTTCCTTCTCGACCGCCTTGCGGGCCAGTAGCAGGGCCAAGGGCAGGAGTCTGTCTCGCAGCTCCGGCGTGGCATCCAGCATCCATCGTGCCTCGTGCGCGCAGTCGGTCGCGTTGTACGGGGGTAAGACCTGCTCGAACTGCTGCAAATACTCAGCGGCCTTTGGATGGTCCATCCAGAGGGCGCAATCCGCCCTTAGGTACTGCGTGTGTACTATGGTAGGGTCCATGGGGATCCCGTGGTTGAGCCACTCCACAAGGTCAATGCAGTACTCTTCCCTGGTCTGCGCACAGTCAAAGGACGCCATAGTGGAGACTGCCGGTTCCAGATCCACTAACCAGATTTCCATGAGTATTCCCAGTGTCAGAGCCATCTTGCTGCTATCCGGTGCCCAGCGCGATGTCATCCACCATCGGTTCAGTACCTGCGAGGCCTCTCCGGTCTCTACGTCATAGATCCAAAGCCCCATCTCACTGCCGTTCCAGCCACAGATGCTCAACTCGCGGCTGTCGGGAGACCAGGAGAAGTTCAAACCACCCTGCGGTGATGGCGGAGCAATCCAGGTGGCGACAACTTTCTTTGAGGCTACATCGATGATCCTGAGTTCTCGGGGGGTATGGTCAGCAATGTACCGCTCATCGGGCGAGACCACCGGAGACACGCCGCAGTCAGGCAGGACTTCGACCGGTCTAGGATTTTCGCCCGACAGGGACAGAGAGTATAGCGTGTTGTTCTGCCGTGAGGTGTAATACAGGCGGCCGGAGCGATGTCCCCATCGTGGGCAGGCGCCCTCACAAAGACGCCGGATCTCATGAGTCACCATATCCACGATCCAGACCTCCCTGGCGTGCGTGGGCTGTCGGCCACCGGGTTGCCACGTGCGAATACTGAGGCTGGCAAGATCATCAGCGGACCAAATCCGGCGGTTTCTCTCAAAGGCGATAGTGCGGCCGTCCGGCGACCACTCCGGGTCCTTACCGGAGGTTGTTAAGAGCTCGACATCTCCCGTCTTAATGTCAAGCACGGCCACGCCGCTGGCAGTGAGCAGGCCATGGCTGTAGGCCAGCTTCGTCCCGTCCGGTGACCAGGAGGGATGGAATCCCTTGGGGACAAGGCGTTTGGCTTGGGCAGGCAGGCCTCTGTAGTACGCCTCGACCTCATACATCCAAGCGTATGGCGCATGATGTGGAGGTTCGTGTGGGCCGTGCCACAACCGGTTTGCCGCCACAGACTCGGCGACCAGCTTGGATGAGAATAGGTAGAAGAGCCCCCTATAGTAATAAGGGATCCCACCAATGCGGTTCTCCCGCAGGAATGGGTAGCTCAGGAAGTGTTCGTACTCACGCTGGGCCTCGTCGTAACGTCCCAGCGCGGTGTAAGCCGCAAAGAGCTTGTGCCGGTAGGAGATGTCTCGCGGTCGCAACTCGGCACACTTCTCGGCATCGCCCAGCGCCAGCTCGTACTGTCCCAGACGCGTGTAGGTCTCGCGGCGAGCGTCGTAGAGGTTCGGGTCGTCCGGCGCCAGTTGGATGGCCTGGTTGTGGTCCTGCAGGGCCTCGTCAAGTCGCCCCAGTTCCTGCAGGGCCAAGGCGCTGAGCGCATAGCCCTGAGGGTTGTCCGGTCGGATACCGATCATCCGAGCCGTGTCTCTGATTATCTTTTCGTAGTCGTGCTGGCTATAGTAGATGTGGGCCCGCTCGCTCAGGGAATTATAGTGCTGTTTGTCTAACTCCAGCGCCTTGCCCAGCATTTCGAGCATTTCCTTCACGCCATACGCGGCCTTGGCACGCAGGAAATAGTATGGTGCCGTCCCTGCAATAAGCTGCTCAGCCTGCTCTCGATGCTCCTGCGACCGTTGCTGAAACTCTGAGGTCTCGCCGGGGGCACACGGATCGCCTTCTAAGTATATGTTGGCTAAAAGGAAGTGAGCTTGGCCTGCCACCTCATCGGGAGTACCCAACAGGCGCTCAAGTTCCGGGACGGCGGCGCCGGCCCCCTGCTCGGCCAGCAGAACCTGTGCATGAAGGAGATTCGCCGAGCGGCCGACATACGGGCTCTGTAAGAGTTCACTAACTGTCGCCAGCGCATCGGGGTACTTCCTGGTGCCGAACAACTCCTGCGCCTGGTCCAGGAGTTGTCCGTGTTCCAGCGCCTCCGCATGGGCGCTCTCTCTTCTCGCCCTGACGGACATGACTGCTGCGATGCCTATCGCAAGACATACGACCATGACCATGGCCGCGGCCACGACCTGCCAGCGGTGCCGGCGTATGAACTTCTGGGATCGGTAGAGCAGGCCGGGGGGTACGGCGGAAACTGGCTGGTGATTGAGATGCCGTCGAAGATCATCGGCAAAAGCCTCAACTGTGGAATAGCGTCGCGCGGGATCCTTCTCCAGCGCCTTGAGGGCTATCCAATCCAGGTCGCCGTGGAGCTTGCGGCGCAGCGTGCGTATATCAGTCCGGCGACACCGAGCCGAGTCCGCGGATTCGGCCGCCGATGTTTTGCTCAGTCTCGTGCTGGGTGTTGCGGGGTCCTGCTTGCAGATCACTTCGCGGATGTGGTCGATTCCCCCCTTGCGAATCATCCGGTGATCGAAGGGCAGGACGCCGGTAAGAAGCTCGTACAGGAGTACGCCCAGAGAATAGATGTCCGAGCGAGTGTCAACATCCTCGGTAGCCATATTCGCCTGCTCGGGACTCATATACTCGGGTGTCCCCATGAGTTGGCCCTGCTCGGTGTAGAAGGTCCGCTCGGTTAGCGGCTGGTTAACAGCCTTGGCCACACCGAAGTCAATGATCTTCGGAATGGCCTTATCCTGTTGCCCGGAGACCAGGATATTGGATGGTTTTATATCCCGGTGGATTATCCCCTTCTGGTGGGCGTGCTGCGCGGCCTGACAAACTTGCAGAAACAGACCAAGGCGGTCTTCGATCGTGAGCTTGTGACGGTCACAAAATTCGGTGATGGGTAAGCCCTTGACGTATTCCATGACAAAATAAGGTCGGCCGGCCTCCGTCGACCCTGCTTGGTAGACGCGAGCGATATTTGGATGGTCGAGCAGGGCCAAGGCCTGGCGTTCTGCTTCAAATCGCGCAATGACCGACTTGGTGTCCATGCCGGGCTTGATAACCTTCAAAGCCACTTCGCGTCTGATGGGCTGTTCCTGTTGGGCCAGATACACGACCCCCATACCACCTTCACCGAGCATGCGAACGAGTTTGTACGGGCCAATCCACTGCCCAATCTGTTCAACGGACGATTGAAGAGAAGCCGTGAAGTCGGATGAATTGGAGGGCCCAGTGGAATCGGCGGGCTGTGGTGGCTTTGCCTCCTCGTTCTCAGGCTCGGCACTTTCACCACGACCTGTGCCCAGAGAAAAAAGACGGTTCAGTTGGTCTGGTTCCAAGCCGAAGAGGCTTTTCTTTGATTCATTGCTCATATTCTTGTTCTTGTGACTTCGACTTATGTTCATAGTAGGGCTGAAACATCGCCCTGCCAATATATTCAGGAATTATTTCTATTCTTGCGCGATTTTTGGGAAGAATCTTTGAATTTCTTCAATTTCACCCTCCACGTGCTCATCTGAGATAACGGAGTCGCGCAGGTGCTGCTTTAAGGTGGCCTGGAACCGTCGCTTGACGGTCACGATCATGTTGGACACCTTTGCGCTATCTTCGATACCGTACTTAGCACAGAGTTCCTTGATCGAAACAGGGTCGATTCTTTCAATAATTGGCCGGAGCAGGCGGTCTCGGAAGAGACACCAATGGACGGTCTT
>JADHXR010000153.1 GCA_016782865.1 Phycisphaerae bacterium | reverse complement strand
GATAGCGGACCCCGGGAAGCTTTCCCTGGTCGCCCCCATGGGAATAAATTCCTTCTATATTGCCGTGATTGCGCTTAACGGGCTTGTTGGAATCGTAACGCAGCCGCACACGATGAGCAATTGTGCCGCGGGCAGGACGGAGATGGAGGGAAGATTCGGGTGGATGTTCGGCAATCTAATCAAGCGTGTCTGCACGGTCCCCTGGTGCCTGACGGGTGTCGCTGCGGTTGTCTATTTCGGAAGCAAGGGCATTGAGGTCGAGCCGGACAAGGTTTTTGGGGCGGTCGCCGGTGACTTTTTGCCGAAGATTATGCCCGGTGTGCTCGGCATATTCCTGGCCGCACTTCTGGCATCGGTAATGAGTTCGTGCGATGCCTTTATGATAGCGTCGGCGGGACTGTTCACCGAGAACATATACAGGCCGTTGGCGCCGGATCATCCCCAGGGTCACTATGTCACGGTGGGGCGAATTGCCTCGGTAGTCGTGGTCTCCGGCGGCGTTGCCTTCGCCTACGGACTGCGCGGCGTAGTGGAAGGCCTGGAGATATTCTGGAAGATATCGGCAATGATGGGGATCGCCTTCTGGCTCGGACTATTCTGGAGGCGAATGACCACCGCCGGCGCGTGGGCAACCACGCTGATCGGTTTCGCCGTTATGTTGTTTACCAGCGACATTGTGTTCGGCGAGCGTAGCATCTGGGATTTCAACCAGCATTTTGCTCAGTACCTTCCGCAGTTCATGTTGTTCGACGGCAAACTTCACCTGCCCTGGCAGATGATCCTGTACCTTGGGGCCGCCCTGACAAGCGGAATCGCGGTCAGCCTCTTGACACGCCCGGTAGCCGCCGAGAAGCTGGAGAATTTCTACGCCCTGACCAGGACACCTGTCAGGCTGGGCGAACAGGTGGACCAACCCTGCACATTGCCCGCAGGGGCGGTAGTGCCCGAGAGGCGGAACTTGCTGCCGAACACGAGCCTGGAGATCGCAATTCCATCGCGCATATCGGTCCTGGGCTTTCTCGCAGGCTGGGCCTGCGTGGCGGTGATTGTGGTCTGCGTATATATGATCGCGAACGGCTAAACGCCTGTTTTGTCACTGTGTTCGGGTTTGCTGTTTCCTGTTGGCGCGCCGGTTTTCCCTATCGGTCGCTTTTTGTCGCCGATCCGGTGGGGATTGTTCGTCAAGAACCCGCCCGTCCGGCAGAGTAGTCTTCTTGCCCTCGATCTTTATCCTCTTGACCAGCTCGACCCAAATTCACCCCGAAGTTCCTACCGGGTCCTGCTGCTTTTATGCGGCCATTTGATACGTGATGACAAATCGTCCCAATGAGATTATAATATCGCCATGTTAGGAGACTCAAGGTGACGGGCAAGACATTCGATCAGACGAGCGTTGACGTTCAGGCAACGCCTGCCGAGCCTGTGACACCGCAAGCTTTTGACTTCGAGGCGTACGCCGACTATGAAGCGTCACTGCAGGATCGGTGTCGCGATTTCTGGCAGGCCGAGTCGGGCGTTCTTGTGCACCGCCGGATGCGCATCGCCGAGGTCTTTTCTTACGGATGCAGGGACATGAAGGCCTCACTCGAATGGCAGCTCGGCGGACTGAAAAAGAGTATGGATTTTAAGACTGACGTTCCTAATTTCCTGACGCCCTGGTACGGCATCGGTCCGGTTGCCGGCGCGTTCGGCATTGATTACATCTGGAAGGAAAAACAAGCGCCGGCGGTGCGCCCGCCTTTCCAATCTGTGAAAGAAGCGCTGGACTGCGCAACTGTCCCGGTCTCGCAGGGTTCCATCGGCAGCCGTGCGATTGACATGATCGATTATTTTGTCAAAGAGACCGGCGGGCGGATACCAATGTCACTAACCGACACGCAGTCGCCGTTGAACATCGCCGGCAACGTCGTGGACATGAGCAGCTTTCTTCTGGAGATGTTCGACGACCCTGATGCCGTCAAAGCGTTTCTTATGCAGCTTGCCGAGCTGCTGGCCGAGTTCACACGCGAGCAGATCGATCGGATCAGTGAGGCCATCGCTTGGCCCGGGCATGGATACGCTTCGTGCCGGTCCTTCGAAGGGCTGGGGATGAGCGACGACAACGCTTTGATGATTTCCGGCGAGCAATACATCGAGTTTGCCGCCCCGGCGGTTGAGTTCCTGGCCGAGTTATTCACAGGCTCGACGTTCCACAGTTGCGGCAACTGGTCGGACAAGGCAGAGACAGTCAAGACAATGCGCGGACTGCGCATGGTAGACGGCGCGTTCTCACCGGCTACGGATCCGACGCCCAATCCGCCCGAGCCTTTTGCCGAGGCGTTTGCCGATACTGGTATTGTTGTCAATGCGCGAATTGTGGGCGATCCTGAGACCGTCGCCGAGATCGTTAACCGGCTGTGGAGGCCCGGCATGAAATTGATCGTGGTCACCTTTTGTCAAACACCCGAAGAGCAGACCGAAGCCTACGACCGCGTCCACGAAATGTGCGGATAGACGACACAATGATTGTTCGAGTCGAACAAGGCTGCGAGATCGCGCGACGCTTACTGCTCTACCTCAAAGCGGGGCAAAATCAAGAGCAAATAGATATTTCTGTTGGCGGAAAGGTACTGATGGTCGCAAAGGGACAGCTATGTATTCCTCGTCATTTTGGGAGTTTGCCTTTTGATCGAGACCATTAGATCAGTTCTTTGAAAGGGAAAATTATGGACAAGGCGAGAAGTCAGACTGCAATCCTACTCATGTCGCTGGTGATGGCGGTTTCGGCTCTTGGGGCCGAGAAGGTTTACGACGTGCGCGACTCCGGAGCCAAGGCCGATGGCAAAACGCTTTGCACCAGCGCTATTCAGAAAGCAATAGATCAATGCTCCAAAGATGGTGGCGGGACGGTTTATCTTGCGCCCGGGACTTTTCTGTCAGGCACGATCTATATGAAAACCGGCGTGACTCTTAGACTCGCCGCCGGCTGCACGCTGCTGGGCAGCAAAGACCTGAAAGATTACCCGCCCACAGTGCCGACCTTCAGGTCCTACACAGACAACTACACCGACAAGAGTCTGATCTACGCAGAGAAGGCAGAGCGGATCGCCATAGTCGGAAGGGGCACAATCGACGGACAGGGCGGGTCGTTCAAAGGGCCCTACAAGGTGCGTCCCTATATCATTCGATTCATCGAATGTCGCAGTGTCACTATAGAAGACATTACGATCAGAAACTCTCCGATGTGGGCGCAGCACTACATGGCCTGTGACGATGTGCGCATCAGCGGGGTCACTGTCAGAAGCCGTGTCAATAACAACAATGACGGCATCAATATTGATTCCTGTCACAGGGTGATTATTTCCGACTGTAATATAAGTTCGGGCGACGACGCCATCGTGCTCAAGAGCACCTCGGCGCGAGTCTGCCGAGACGTCACGGTGAGCAATTGCATCGTGAGCAGTCGCTGCAACGGCCTGAAGATGGGCACCGAATCCAACGGCGGCTTTAAGAATATTGTCATGACGGGCTGTGCCATTTACGATACCCGCCTGGCAGGCGTGGCGCTGGAGATCGTGGACGGAGGAACGATGGATCGCGTGGTTATCTCGAACATCACGATGGACAAAATCGGAGCCCCGATATTCCTGCGGCTGGGCAATCGCGCCCGCCCGTTCAAGCCTGCCCTGAGCTTGTCGAACGGCAAGGATATGGAAAGGCCCGGCATTGGCGCAATGCGCAATATCACCATAAGCAATATCGAGGCGACCGGCGCCAATCCCACCGGCTGTGCAATTTCAGGTCTGCCCGAGGCCAAGATAGAAAATGTGACGATGAGCAACCTGAGGTTTTCCTTTGACGGTGGCGGGACAAAGGCCGATGCCGGCCGGACCGTTGATGAGAGACCCGAAGGCTATCCCGAATACTCCATGTTCGGCAAACTTCCGGCCTACGGCTTATATTGCCGTCACGTCAAAGGTTTGAAGCTTCTGAACGTTCAATTGCAATTAGCCAAACCCGATCAGCGGCACGCCGTTGTCCTGGAAGATGTTGAAGATGCGTTTGTTGATTGCCTGGACGCCCAGTTGTCGCCGGAGGCCGACACGGTGATCCGGCTTACCGATGTCAAAGAAGTCTTTGTCCGCGACAGAGGCAACAAGATATCTGAGCATTAAGTGAATAACGGAGAACGAATTTATGATCTTAGGGAAATATTCTTTTGGAATCGGCGACAGGTTCTGCCACCAGGGCAAGGCCCAACTATCCGCTGTGATCAAGGCGAAAGAGCAGGGCCTGGACGTCACACCTGTCTGGAACAAATCCCACAGGGAGCATACCATAATAGGGACAGTTCCCGACGACACGCGCAAAGAGGCGCTCGACGCAGTAGCTGCCCTGAACTGGAGTGGGCCTTACTTTGTGGATGCCGATCACATCGGGCTGGGCAACGTCGAAGAGTTCCTCGAATCCAGCAATTTTTTCACGCTGGACGTCGCCGATTTCGTCGGAGAGACAGCGGACAAGGCTGACGTGGATTACTTTGTTGAGAGGCACAAGAAATACATCGCAGCGCTGGCAGTCGAAGGTATTGCCGAACCTCTCAATATTACGGAAGATCGGATCAGAGGGATAGCCCAAAAGTCTCTGCTGGCCGTCAGGCAGGCGGGCAAAATCTATCGCCATATCGAAGCGGCCAAAGGCGCCGGCAACTTCATTACCGAAGTCTCGATGGACGAGACCGACGAGCCTCAGACGCCGGTCGAGCTGCTCTTTGTCCTGGCTGCCATTGCCGATGAAGGCATCCCGGCACAAACGATAGCGCCGAAATTCACCGGTCGATTCAACAAGGGCGTCGATTACGTTGGTGACGTAGCCGGCTTTACGAAAGAGTTCGAAGAGGACCTGGCGGTAGTGGCTCTTGCGACGAGAGAGTTTGGCCTGCCCGAGAATCTCAAGCTGAGCATTCACTCAGGCAGCGACAAGTTCTCAATCTACGGGCCCATCGCCCGGGCCCTGAAGAAATTCGACGCTGGGCTTCACGTCAAGACCGCGGGCACAACCTGGCTGGAAGAATTGATCGGCCTTGCGATGGCCGGCGCAGGCGGGCTGTCAATCGCCAAGGATGTTTATACCCAGGCACTGCTGCGATTCGGCGAGCTTTGCGGGCCATACGCCACCGTCATCGACATCGACACGGCGATGTTGCCCACCGCCGAGCAAGTCGATGAATGGGACGGGCACACTTTTGCCTCCGCCTTGCGACACGATCAATCATGCGAGCAGTACAATCTCCACCTGCGTCAGCTTCTGCACGTGGGATACAAGGTCGCCGCCGAGATGGGGACACGCTTTACGAACGCGCTGCGCAAATACGAAGGCGTAATCGCAGAGAACGTAGCGGAGAATATTTACGACCGGCACATCAAACCGCTCTTTATTGAACACCTTCCAACCAGTGGGCAGCGAAAATTTCAAAGTCGCTGAAATCGACTGTGCCTGAGCCATCGACGTCGGCGCCCTCGCAATTGCCGTTGCCCGGGCCACAGCCCTGGCGGTGCCAGCGCTGTGCGAAAAAGGCGAAGTCGATGTAATCGACACCGTCCGGGCAGCGATAATCAGTGGCGGGAATCTGCCAGAGCAATATGGGATAGTTCATGCCCTCGCACGCCGTCCAGGTGCTCCAGAAATCCCAGCCCTGGTCGGTAAACGTGCTGATCGTCTGCATCTCGGCGGTTGTCTTGCCCGTGCCGCCGCCACTGGTCGGCTGGCCGCTGGTCTCGGTATCCCAGAGGCTGTTCGAGACCCTCCCCAGGACCCTGACGTATCCTGTCAGGCCGCCGACGTATTGATTGCCTGAAACGCTGCCCGCCGAATAGCTGCGGTGGGCGGCGCCGCGCTCGACCTGTCCGACCAGACCGCCTACATAGGAATCTCCCGTGACACTACCGGTCGCATAGCTGTGAGTAACGGCGGATTGTTCGTCGGCCGTCTTGCCCACAAGGCCGCCGACGTTTCTGTTGCCCGAGACCTCGGCCTTCGAATAGGACGTGGTCACCGTCTCGTCGGCCAGCAGTCCGACCAATCCGCCGACAAACGCCTCACCGGAGACGGTGCCGGACGAATCACTCTTGAAGATTCTGCCGGCGCTTCGCCCGATAAGTCCGCCGATATCATCGGCACCCGAGACGCGACCGCCCCTGGCGTAGCAACTGGTGACCTGGCCATAGTCGAGATAGCCCACCAAAGCACCGACCCTGCTTCCCTGTGCAAGGACAAAGGGCTTGACCAATCCCAGATTCCTGACCTCCCCGCTGACGCACCCGAAGAGTCCCGTGTAGAACTCCTGTGTCGTAGTCACGCTGAAATCGAAGATCTCATGGTAACTGCCGTCGAAAACGCCGTTAAAAGGTTGTGTCGTCGATGTGCCGATGATATTGTAAGCAGCCCCGGTGTAATTGCTCATATCCAGGTCGGCGACCAGTCTGAAGTGCTTGTTCCAGTCGCCGGGCGAGGCTCCGATATCGTTCATCTGCCGGGCTGTGCGAATCAAATACGGGCTGGCCTCGGTCCCGGCGCCCCCATCATACTTGGCGTAGGCCGGAAAGGGGAAAAAGCAGACGCCGAGCACCGCCAGCGAAAGCGTTGCCAGCACAGCATTTCGTCTGCAAGGCCACGACAGGCCAAGAGCATTGCCTAAACTGTACATAATTGCCCTCCTTCGGCCAAACCAAGTTGGACCACTCTATGTTGCTTCTAAAGACCCAGTATACTTCCTGCCGGAGCCTTAGTCAAGCTTTTTCCCACGCCGCATCTGCGCGGCGGCAAGCACTGTCAGGCTCGTTTCATCCGCCAGTTCCTTCATTGAAAAATAGTCATCAATCAGACACATCAGGAATTCTATTTCCGAGGCGTACCAGCCCGGCGGCCGTGACGACACGACGAAAGCCACGGGACGCAGGACAGTTTCTTACGGTTCGATCTGCTCTGTAGTCAAACCCGCTCCCAACGTTATCCAATCATACCAGCCCTGTTGTGGCCTGGATCTTCTGTCTCGGTTCCTGTGATGTCGATCGAGATCCAGGTCATTGCTGCGAGTCGTTCTTCTGGTTGCGCAGATCATCGTCTCTGCCGTGCCGGCACCCTTGACGAGACTCGTCTGGTACGGCAGGTAGTACTCGATGCCGGCGGGGGCGGCCTGTTCGTGGCCGCCCTGGCGGCTCACGATCAGGCTCATGCCACCGGCGGCGGAGCTTGGGTTCGGCAGATCCGACGGATCGGCGGCGTTGACCGCAGCGGCATATTTGGCATATCTCAACATGAGCAGGTTTCTCTGCATTCTCAGGATAGCGTCGTCGGCCGATGCGTCCGATTTGTAGCTGATATGGAAGTGAAGGTACATCCCACGATTGGCTGCAAGGTCGGCTATCTCTTCTACGAACATCACATCTTTTTCATGCGTGCGAGAAGCCTGAATCGATCCGTCGGGTCTGACAATCGCGCTGCCTCCGCCCCAGGGGCAGTTACCCATAAAATCCGTATCGTCGTCATGCACGGGATTGCTGACGATGACATAGGCGCTGGTCCTTGTCGCCCACGGCCTGTAGCGTATCCATCGCAGGTCGGGCCTTCCGTCGTCGCCTCCGTGGCCTCCCGATATGTCGATAATGACCTGCGAGCCCTGGACCAGGCAGGGCAGATCGGAGTACTCCAAAAATGTCCGGTCCGAGCATATCACCACGTTGCAGGCAACTTGGTCAACGTTGAACGATTCGGGTACGTCCTTAGTCTTCCAGCACGAGATTAACGTTTTACCATCCGAGCCGAAAACGAAGCCCTTGTTGCGCCACTTCGCGCCGTCACTCGGTTTGTGCGAAGTGCCGAATACAACGCAAAGATCCGCGCGGTCGGCATGATTTCGGATTCTCTCGACTGCCCTGTCAATGTCGGCCTTTGTCGCCTTGTCTGTGGAAATGTCGGCCCAGTAAAGGGCGTTTTCCGGAAATACCACCAGCCGGCATCCGTGCTCTTTCGCCTCGTCAATGAAACGCTCGATCTTGGCCCGGTTTTCTTCCAGCCGGTTCTCAATAACGGTTTGTACCACCCCGACTTTGAGCTTTGCCGCACGCCCCGTGCTCGCCGATACCGCCGCGACTGCGAGCGCCACGGCAACGAGAAACTTACGCGCGGTAATCACATCATTCTCCACAGTTTTCAGACAGAGCCTGCTTGCAGACGCAGACAAGCATTGAATCTCCTGCGGAAGAAAGGATTCGCAAATCCCAGAATCATGAAAGGTAAATTGAGTACATACAAACACAGCCCAAAAGCCAGCCCGACTAAGATAAGCATCAAAATCGCTTCAAGAATATATGGTCCTGACCCTCCCGAGGACATAATCAAATTACCAACAACGAAGAACCCGAACGTGGTAAACAAACTGCCGACAATAGTCCACAGGGCCAGCCACAGCATAAAGCACAAAGGACGATACTTCCCTCTGCACAGCTTGCCTGCTGCAGTTGTTGCTCCGAGCACCGTAATGGAAAAGAAAACAAGCATGGCTAAAAAAAGAGCAGCTTCGTTCGAAAACTCAGTGGAGTAGGATAAGATACCCAAACATGCAACTGCCACCAAAGTCCCAAAAAACATTAAGAATCGGACAAAACCTCCGAACCTGTCAAAATAGTCTGCGACCAACCACAATACTGCCATTCCCACAGCCATCGAGTGAAATACTGTATCGAACTGAGATGCAGTTGCCGAAGGCATGCCTGAGACTTTTTTGAACGCCAGCCAGAGCAGATTCACAATTACCAGAGGGATTACGATCAGCAGAATACGCCGATCACGGTTTGCCTTGGGAACTACAATCGCGAGGATCAATGCCAGCCAGATAACCAATCCGGGTGCAGAGTATGACCACTTCCAATCAAAAATTGCCGCCTCGCCTTGTTGCGGTCCGACATCGCCGGGATTTGCCGCAGAGGCGATTTCTAATTCGCCCCCGCCCTGTTGTGGTCTTGCACCGCCAAGCTTTGCCGAAGGCACGATTGTCAACTCGCCGAATGTCGTTGAGGGTACTCGCCACGAGTACGCGCAGGTGCCGCCTCATCCAAACTCGAACTTGCCCGAGGCCATTTTCTTATCTCCCTTGTAGACAGTAAAGGTCGGCGGCTCAGCTCTGCTTCCGTTGGTGTATTGTTCTCCGTCGATTCCGACTAATTGGTAATTCATCACCAAAAGACGTCCCTCTCTGTTTGCTGTTATAGTCTGCTTCAGGGGTCCGCCTACCTTCAGTGTTGCTGGCTCATCGGAAGTTACAACCAGACGGCGCATCGGACTTCTCGATGCATCGTAGATGTATCCCCCGTCGAGATGAATTTCTTCCACGCTGTATTTGCCCGTCGGCAGCTTTGTGATCTGCTCGGGTCGGCGAAATTCCTCCCTCTGGTTGTCGCCTTCTCGTCGCAGGATCAGACGCACAACAGAATCTCCTTCCAGCTTCAATTCGCCCATGGCCGAATCCTGCCGCTCGGTTTCGCCCAAGGCAATCCCACAATACGACAAGAGCAGAACGACGACGAAAGAAACGACGAATCCAAGCTTGTTTGTCCGCGCAACGACCATATTCTACTCCTACTTCCTCAAGACAACCTGGTACCGGACGGTATCGACTGCATCTCCGCCCTTCGGCATCTCCGACTGCAACAGGGCCCCTGTGGCAGTGCGTTGGTACTTGAAAACCTTATCGCACATAACGTCCTTCGGAAGTTCGAGATCGCTTATGTCACTTAGCTTCTCCGGCAGCCGCCCGTCGTGTGTGGCAGCGTAATTACGTATAGCCTCCACACACTGCGACGCGTTCAGGTTATTATCCAACCTCTTTGCTATGAGCAGCATTCTATCATGAGCCGGCTTTAGCTGTTTTTCAAACTGCCTGCGGACAAGAAAGTTGTAATCTTTCAGATTCGCCCTGTCGCTCTCTATCGCATTTTTGACGTCTGCCAGGGGCCTCGGCAGGTTGGCCAGTGCCCAGTACAGATTCGGCGAATCCTTGCCCTTGATGAACAGTTCCACTTCTTTACACATCATCCCGCCAATCGCCGTTCCAACCATGGCCTGAGTGCAGGTAGGGGCCTGCCCAAGGTGTCTGGCCAGCCCGAACGCTGTCTGCATCGTAAGCAGGGCCTCGTCGTACTGTCGGTGAACAATCTCCAATCTCGCCCTCAGCTCGAGCAAGAAGGACAAACCACGATATTCGCTTTGATCCGGGGGCATTGTCCCGGGCTTCCATTTAGGCCAATTGCACCGTTTGCATCTTGCAGCTTGCGCCAAGAGTTTCAGGCTCTCGGCATGTTTCTGCATCACCTCTTCAACCTGTTTCTGCGGCAGTTGTTCCGCCGGCAGTTGCAACCATGTCCGTATCTGTTCGTCTTGTTTGCGGCCCCTCGGCATCGCTTGAATGGCTTTCTCGTACAATGGCAGCGCATCGGCATCGGTCTGCTCATCGCCTTTCGCAAGAAGAGAGTATTTCGCCGCAGGCTCGGAAGCTTTCGCCGGATAGACTGCCAACTCGAACGGACCTGATGCGAAGCGACGCGCATTTGCGGGAATCACCGCTATTGATAGAATGGCAAGATAAAAGAGTTTGCGTTTCATTGCACATCTCCTAAGGGTCGGAAATCATCTGTGACTATATATTTCACCAACACAATAGACGCATGAGGCAGGCGCTCGTTACAATAATTCTCTGAGAATTTGAGGAATTTCGGACCCTTGTGAATAAAACGCGGGTGCATCCGGCGTCCCTGACGCCAAGAGAAAAATCGTTCGCAACTCCATTCGACAAGCTCAGAGCCTCAAATTTCCCCCTCCCGGCGCGCCGGTACCCAACCTCGAGCCTTTCGGCATGCGCTATGCTCGCGGATACTCCCGCGACTAGGAGCGCCACGGCAACGATAGACTTTCGCACGGTAATCACATCATTCTCCACAGTTTTCAGCCGTGATGGTTCCGATTCTCCGATGTCCCTCATAAGTCATCCCATTTGCGGCACAACGCTCACCGCGGTCGTGCAAATACTCACGATGCAACGCGCAGAGGATTGTAGCTGCATGCGAAGCAGCGGTCAAGACGTTCCACATCTTGCTCCGAGTTCCCCTCAAGATTACTTACAGAGTGACATAGGTCAGGCACACCACATCCGTATGTTCATTTTATAATGGGCGGCCACCCGGCCCCGTACACCTTTAATTCCCCTGGAGAAAAACTGACTGGTACAGTTTCCAACGCTATGGGTGAATCTGATTTAAGGTGTATCCACTCGCGGCACGTCCGGCGTTTGTCGGTGAGCCTACTGCAAATCACTGATGAACGATTTGCTCGCCCGGGATGTGCCGCCATAGGCTCCCATGTTTATCCGTTCGCCGTGGGCTGGCGGCTCTGCGTCCCAGTCGGAATCAGGGTCACCGGCATCTATGCAGGGACTTGTCACATCGTCCGAAATCCAGTTCTCGGTCTGCCGGCCCCATCGGCCCGCCTGGGATTTCAAATGATAGTCGCCATTGACCGGATCAGCGAACATGGGATCGGTGTCAATATTTCCTTCGTCCGCCCAGCCACCCTGAACATTGCTGCAGGTGACCCGGCCGAGCCCTTTCATCTCAGCAATCTGCGGGGACAGATTTCCCCAGATAATGGAGTTCGTAATTGTCGGAATGCCACCCGAAACACCGGCTTTCACATTACCGGCGATCGTACAGTTTGTGATTACGGGCCGGTTGTATGTGATAGATCGTCCGGATTTGCCCGCCCACATTTGGCTTCCGGCGCCTGCATTATGCCCCCGCGCGTCGGCCGAGTCTTGCTGTTGAATATAGCAAGATTCCCAACCAGCGACCGCAATCTCGATGACGACCTGGCCACGACGGCCGATGTGTTAAGGAAGTCTATGCACGCCGCTATTAGCGAGAGAATCCGAGTCGAGGGTATGACGACCGTCTCGGCCGACCCCTGGACGGAAATCAACCGCGTGGCCCGGGCGCACCGCTGTGCGAGCGTGTTGTTGGGTATAGATAACTGCCTCCAGTGTTATCGGATATTTTGCAACATTGTTTGAGGCGTGATATTACTGCCTTGTGGTGTCCCTTTGGAGTTTTACTTCTCACCCTTTGAAGGTTATGATCATATCCTGGTACAAGGACTGTCTATGGACCAAAAGGGAAACCAGTTCAGTACGTTTGCAGGGGTCTTTACTCCGTCGATCCTCACGATCCTCGGTGCGATCATGTTTCTCCGCGCCGGTTACGTAGTCGGCGAAGCCGGGATTCTCAACGCGATCCTCATTCTGTGCGCCGCCGAGGTCATCAGCCTCTTGACGGCTATTTCCATGAGCGCGATCGCCACGAATACGCCGGTCGCCGGCGGCGGGGCCTATTTCCTGATCTCGCGTGCATTAGGCCCGCAGTTTGGGGGAGCTATCGGCCTGGCTCTATTTCTAGCCCAGGCCCTTTCGGTGCCCTTTTATGTCCTGGCCTTCACGAATTCCTTAACCTTGCGATTCTCGAGCTTGGCTCCATGGTTTCTCCCCATTGCCTTGGGCACAGCGACCGTTCTTTTTATCATCAATCTGATCAGCTCCGGTGCGGCGATTCGCATACAATACGTCGTCATGGTTTTGCTGGCTTTGGCTATCGCATCCTTCCTGGGTGGTGCTATCGCGCGCTTTAACCCGGAATTGTTCCATGCGAACTTCGGTTCGGCTTATACGAAACCGACGATCGGATTCTGGGCGGTCTTTGCCATCTATTTCCCCGCAGTCACCGGAATTCTGGCCGGCGTTAACATGTCGGGGGATTTGAAAGATCCTCCGCGATCACTCGTGCGCGGGACGATGGCGGCCATCATCGTGGGCTTTCTGATCTATCTGCTTGAGATGATTCTGTGTGGCGGTTCGCAGCCGCGAACAGACCTTCTGGAGAGGCCCTTCGAGACTTTGGTGGATAATGCCCTTTGGGGCACGTGGTATCTGGTCGTAGGCGGCGTCTTTGCGGCGACGATTTCGAGCGCCATAGGGTCCTACCTCGGCGCGCCTCGCGTGCTGCAAGCCCTTGCCCGCGACCGGATCTTTCCGATCCTCGGCATATTCGGCCGGGGCTCGAAAGGCAAGGACGAGCCGCGATTGGGGCTGGCTTTGACGCTCATCTTAACGTTTGGGGTAATTTTGCTGGCCGGCGGCGGTGGGTCGATGGTGGCCTTTGACATCATCGCCGCGATTGTTGCGATGTTCTTCCTCGCCACCTACGGGATGATCAACCTGGCAGCCTTCGTCGAATCCTTCAGCGCCAATCCCTCCTTCCGGCCACGATTCCGGTTTTATCACTGGACGACGTCACTTTTCGGGTTTATCGCCTGTTTGGCTGTGATGATTTCAATCGACGCGCTGGCGGCCCTGGTGGCGGTTCTTGTCGTAGCCGGTGTTTATGTACTCCTGAGCCGCCGGGTTTTTCGCTCGGCCTTTGGCGATGCCCGCCGGGGCTTTCAATATGCCCTGGCGGTGCGCGCATTGCAGAAGCTCCGCTGGATGACACCACACGCGAAGAACTGGCGTCCTACGTTCCTGGTTCTGGCCGGCAGCACGCAACGGCACCTGACGTTGATCCAGTATGCCGTCTGGATGGAGGGCGGACGCGGCCTCGTCACGGCGGCTCAGGTCATCTCAGGCGATCTGGAGGTTTTCGCCGCCCGCGTCGAGAGCTTGCGCTCGGCGATGGAAACATTCTTCCAGAACAACGCCCTGGGCGTCTTTCCGGAGGTCGTCTTCGCCGAAGACGTAGATCAGGGCATTCGCACGCTGGTACAAAGCCATTCCATCGGGCCGCTCAAACCAAATACGGTACTGTTCGGCTGGCCCCGCAGCGAGGAGCGGGCGGACGTGATCTTCCGGCATGTCTGGAGCATTGCCGCACTGGGCAAGAGTGTTGTGATCGTGGTGGATAAGGGCCTGCCGTCGGACGAGCGGCGGCTGCGGCGGATCGATATCTGGTGGCGAGGCCAGCAGAACGGTTCGCTCATGGCGACGCTTGCCCATCTGCTGACCCAGAACTGGCAGTGGCGCAACAGTCAAATTCGGATCCTTCGCGTGATCGGTGATGAGGCTGGCCGCCAGTCGTCACGCCAGTCCATCCGGGATCTCGTCGAAGCAACCCGCATCCGCGTCGAGCCGCGCGTGATTGTCTCGACGGACTCCTTCTCAAACATCTTTCGCAGCCATTCGGCGAAAGCGGATGTGATATTTCTGGGCATGCAGTCGCCCGACGACGAACCGGCGGAGCAGTCGTATCAGCGCCTGACCGATCTGCTCACCGACATGCCCACCACCATACTCGTCCACTCCAGCGGCGAAGCCGACGTCTTCGCCTGATATCACAGACCGACGATCAGCAACAGGCTTCTATGTGCGGAACATAATTGCCAGAAACTGTCATTATATGACAGGAAATGAACCATAGGTGTGACCGTGAACAAGTTAACCGAAAAGGTTTTTGAACGTCTTCCATATGGCAGTTTCGCCAGCCGGGATGTGGCTAACCTTCTTCCCGGGAGCGAAAACAGCAGGTATGGCCTCATAAAACGCGCGATTGCCAACGGCGAGATTATCCACATTTGCAGGGGATTGTATTGTCTTGCTCCAAAGTATCAAAAGAAGAGTATTAGTCTTTATGCATTAGCTCAACATATCTGTGGGCCTTCATACATCAGTTTGGAATCAGCTCTTAGCTGGCACGGTTGGATCCCTGAAGCCGTATACACGGTGACAAGTGTATCCTTAAAGAAATCCAAGGAATTCGAAACTCCTCTGGGCTTGTTTAGTTTCGATCGTGTTCCTCAGAATCTATTTTATGCTGGTGTTGAGAGACTAACCGATGATGAAGAAAATACTTTTCTGATGGCAAAACCGGCAAAGGCACTAGCCGATTACGTATACTTGCGTGAGAGGCAATGGACTGGACTTGAACCGGCGGTTGAAAGTCTGCGTATTGAGCGAGAAGAGTTTCAATCGGTGACATCGGAGGATCTCACCATCCTTATGGCGAACTACAAAAACCGCCGGGTTCAAAAGTTTATCAAGGGCCTAAGAAGGGACTTGGAACTGTGAGTACTAAGATTATTCAGGACAGATTAGATTCTTATAAATGCAAATCTGAATTGGAAGAAGAACATGCGATCAGAGAGATCACCCATCTGCCTTAAAGCAGCAAGGCCCTTGGGAGGGACAGAATGTCCCGGTGGACTTGGATTGGTGCGTCGATAAACTGAGAGATAAGATTTCATCGATCGACTGGGAGGCAGCAAAAGAAGATGTGCGTAGGTTTGTGAAAGTTGCCGAACAGCCATCAGTAAACCTCTGGAGCAGGGATTTGTTCATTAGTCAGCTCGAGAAAATGAAGAAGCTCGGAAGCCGGAATAGCTAGCCCGGTATTTTTACCGTCGGCTTACAGGCAATGTCCAGAGGAGTGACCTGAGAATACACCTGGATGAAGGGGCAAGGCAAGAGCAGACGTGAGGAAAAGAGGTGAAGTATCAATTTGCAGGCAAACGGAGATAGCCCCGACTGCAAAGGAAGGTTCCCGGCAAGTGCATCTTGCCGAGTTCTTTGAACATAACGTTTCGAATCTTCGTGCGCACCCTGCTGACAAAATAGAAAAGCTTCTTCCGAGCGAGTGGAAGAAGCTGAATGCCAAGACCGATGCAGGTCCCGGCGGCGACACCGCCGAGATCAAAGACGCCCTTGTCTGGATCAGGATCTGCCCCTTGCCCGCCTGCGGGCAGGGAATTTCAGCCAGTTCCATCGGACCGGTCTTGAGATGTTGGAGGATTTGTTTCAAGATTCTTGATTATGGATGCTTGCTTTTGGAAGATAGCAAAAAGAAACAAAACCCTAATTGACAATTAGGCGCCTAACTGTAAAATACGAGTATGATCCGAAGAGAACTATGGCTAAATAGAGTCGAATCCTCTTGGAAACATCGGTCCATTGTCTGGCTTTCCGGCGTCAGACGCGTGGGGAAAACCACGCTCGCCGGGCAAATCGACGGCATAGACTATTTCAACTGCGATTTGCCTTCTGTGAGGAGGGCTTTGTCCGACCCAGAGTTCTTTCTCGAATCCTGCAGCGACAGGACCATTGTACTTGACGAAATACACAGGATTGAGGACCCCAGCAACCTTCTCAAAATTGCCGCAGACGAATATCCAAAGATTCAGATTTTAGCCACAGGTTCTTCCACGTTAGAAGCGACCCATAAATTCAAGGATTCATTAACAGATCGTAAACGTTCAATCAACCTGCCTCCAGTACTCTGGCGAGAAGCCAAATCGACATTTGGAGTAGGCGACGTAAATCAACGCTTCCTACGCGGAGGCTTGCCCGGTCATCTGCTTTCTGAAACTGCAGATGCCGCATTCTTTGAAGATTGGATAGACAGCTTCTATGCCAGAGATATTCAAGAATTGTTCAACGTCCGAAATCGAACCGGATTCTTGAGCCTCTTTCATCTGCTGGGCCTCCAAAGCGGCGGACTCTTGGATATCACATCCCTTGGAAAGAAGACGGGTATTTCCCGTCCAACGGTCATGTCCTACCTTGACGCCATGGAAATCGCCCACGCCCTCCATCGCCTACCTCCCTTCTTTGGAGGTGGTCATCGGGAAATCATCAAGCAGCCCAAAGGATACCTCTTCGACACAGGATTCGTTTCACATATCCGTGGATGGGAATCCATACGGCCTGATGACGCTGGTTTCCTTTGGGAACATCTCGTTTTAGACGAACTGCGATTTGACTTTTCGTCCCGCCAAATCCATTACTGGCGGGATAAGAGCGGACGGGAATTAGATTTCATCATCGAACGAGGCCATTCATATGTTGATGTCTATGAAGCCAAGTACAATCCCGAAGCCTTTGAATCGGATCACCTCAAGCATTTCCGATCACTCTATCCCAACGGTGATAATTACGTTATATGCCCTTTCATTCGAAAGTCCTACCAGCAGAAACTCCACGGCCTTTTGGTTACATATACGTCGGAGCCGACTTCACGTACCACTTCCGCATTGCAGTAACCCAAAGGTAGCGGGCTTTAGAAATCAGCTTCGCATTGCTGAACTCCACAAGCATTCGTTCGGTCCCGGTGGAGAGCAAAGACGCCTTTGTCCGGATCAGGACCTGACCCTCGCCCTACCTGCGGGCAAGGCAATTCGGCTACTTTCATTTCGCCTGTCTTTAAGTTCTGTAAAATTTGCGTCATCGCAGTGTTTTCACAGAAGAGAGTGTGACCGTTTGACAGTTTGACCGTTTCCTTCCCCCTTTCCTCTCCGGTCCCCGCGATTGATACGAATACATTGGCAGGCTTCAATAGAGAATCGCATCAATCAAGTTCTGATAATCTACCCTAACTCACCCAACTTCTCCTCAACATATAACCTTCTTTAATTTATAAACTTATGTCATTTAAACCTTGACGTACGCGCATCCTGCCATGACAATAAACACTAGCTTAATAAGGGCATATAGAATGAAGCCAAGACTATATATAGAGACGAGTGTGATTAGTTACTTGGAACTTCATCCATATTGTAGGAGCGCGTCCAAGAGGCATCGTACAGGCGATCAATTATAGCAAAGGCATTGTGACTCCCATAATCTGTACTCCGGAAGAACTCTTCGAGGAGGAACTATCATGACAGATCCCATTATCCGGGAAGTACGTCGTATTCGAAAGCAAATCGAGGAAGAAAACCATAATGACTGGAAAGCACTTGATCAGTATTTTCGTGCCAAGCAGAAAGAAAGGAAAAACCAGCCGGTCACCTACAAACCTAAAAAACTCCCGGATCGGGGTGTAGCCTGAGCCAAGAACCGGCTGACCGTCAAGTGGCATAAGCGACAGCCACCGTCAAGCCGTCACACAATCCTGAGAAAAGTAGTTCGCTGTTCGGGCGCTATGCTCTTCGGTATTTGTCAAATGAATTGGAAACTGCGAACTCCGAATAGTTGAGTCCTCACCCTTGCCCCCATAGATATGTTGGGCAATTCCTTGGGAATCGAATAATGAGAGGCGGCAGTTTTGGCAGATGGCTATCGCCTTCAGGCAGTAGTGGTTGACTTACCAGAGATGGATCCCTCAATTTCAGTTAAGTACGCCTTCAGGACTTCTCTTTTATCGAACTGGCTTTGTGCCTGTTTCCTGCTTGCCATTCCCATCTGATATAATTTCTCAATGCGAGTTTATAGGAATTGTAGAACATAACGTTTCGAATCTTCGTGCGCACCCTGCGCACAAAATAGAAAAGCTTCTTCCGAGCGAGTGGAAGAAGCTGAATGCCTAAACTTAACACTGTAAACGTAAACCGGAGCTAACGGTTCCCCATCATATCAACCCATAGAGATCTGTTATGTTGATACCAAGTTTCCAATTCACCTTTATATGGAGCTATCTGTTGTTTATAAAACTCATGACAAGACATGTCTGAATCAGCCATCATTGTCTCTTCATCACGGAATATGATTGACCCAATTCCACTGAGCCCTGGTCGTATCCTGCATATAATTTCCGCGACCTCATCAGAATAATAATCAAAGTTCTTCGGCGTCAAAGGACGAGGTCCAACGATGCTCATATCCCCCTTTAATACATTGATGATCTGCGGCAATTCATTGATTTTTGTTTTGCGAAGAAAGTGGCCAAGAGGTAATACGCGAGGGTCGTTCTTTACAGTGACATCACCTGTGCCCAGATTAGGACTGTCTTTTAGCATAGTGGCAAACTTTAT
>JADHXR010000034.1 GCA_016782865.1 Phycisphaerae bacterium | reverse complement strand
AGAGTACCGCCAACACTTACTTTCTTTATGACTCATGACCAAAATTCCTTTTTGATTGATATAGCACAACAACTTGACCCATGTGCGCTCCGAGGCACTCTAATCTAGACCCAAACAGAAAGAGTCAGAGAATTCATCCCGTTCAATTGTGGGGCGTCCGGCACTCGAATATAATCATCCACGCCGTCAAAGCCGTAGGCACTGTTGGCATTTCCGAAACGGTCCACGGTCAGGGCGGCACCATGTACAGTACCATCATTGCCGTAACCGCTCAGATCGTTCGCGTTGCCGCCGAAATCATAGCGGGCTACTAATCCGGTGCTTAGATCTGCAAATGTCGCGCCTCTTGCCAGCAACATTCCCATCATTGCCAAAGTTACGATGTTCTTGCTTTTCATCTCAACATCCTCCTCTGAAAAACATGAACGCCTGCGGTGCAGCCTGATCCTGATGAGGCGCTATCCAACTATCATACGATGTCGCATTTCGTATGTCAGACGAAAACCAGAGATTCCACCCGCAGACGCGAGAAATACGTATTGACCACAATAGGCAATCGGCGATTATGGTGTTCTGAGCGGGTAGGGTGTGATGAATCGCATCAATCGAAGAGAGTCATCCCGGCATGCCGGGGTTCCGCAATTTTGATATTTGTGCTCAGTGAGAAACATCGGGCCAGCGTCTGTCATTGGAGCGGAGCGAAGCAATCTCAAATGCAACGATCACTCTTTCCGCCCAAAACACCCGAGATTGCCACGGCCCTTTGGGCTCGCAATGACATCCTGTGGAGGTTTTCCACGAAGGTATGAGTCGTAGTCGTAGGATGGGCAGGCTTTCCTGCCCATGCGGTTCCTCTCTCTAACTAAAGTCTTCGTTCTATTCAGCATCGGCAATCGAGTTGCTCATCCTGTGAAACCAATCTTTATTGTGTCTTGCGAGTATACTCTAAATGATAAACCACGTCATCCCCATAAGCTCCTTCTTTTGGCTGGAAGGATTATAGTGGAACGACCTGGCCCACATTTGCAATGCTCTCATGCTGGCCCGTTTTACTTTCTCCTTCACCCTCTTACGAAGGGGGAAAACAGAACCACTTTACTCGAATTTACAGAAGGACTTTTACACTACCGGTGCGAAATGTCGCATCGTACATTGCTTGAGTATGGCAATTTCGGCGTCTCTGTGTTAATGTTTGGGCCATGTACAACTTTCTGCAAGGACGCATGGTAGCAGTTAGACTGTGCCTTTTGGGAGCGGCTCTTATCCTGATTGGCATCGGGATAGCTACTATCTATTCTGTGGGGCACCCGGCCGAGGAGAGCCCCGCCGGGCAGACCGAGCGCCTGGCTGTCTTCTGGAAGAAGCAAGTCGTGTTCGCCGTGCTGGGGGGCTTTGTCTTCGTCATAGTCAACTCGATCAATTACAGGTGGTGGGGCACGGTCAGCTACTGGCTGCTGGCTGGCGTACTGGCGCTGCTGGCGCTGCTGCTGGTGAGCAAGTTCGTGGTCACTCTGCCCTTCGCAAAGCCGATAAACGATAGCTACCGCTGGATATCGTTCACTGTCGCAGGTCGCACCCTGCCGTCGCTTCAACCATCTGAGTTCTGCAAAGTAGCGTATATCATGGCGCTTGCGTGGTACCTGAGATATCGCAGCAATTATCGGAACTTCAAGGCCCTGATCGGCCCGTTTGCGTTGGCGTTATTGCCGATGGTTCTGATTCTACCCGAGCCGGATCTCGGGACGGTAATGCTGATGATGCCGATTCTGTTCATAATGTTGTTTGTCGCCGGGGCAAAGGTCAGGCATTTGCTGCTTATCATACTGATGGCGATTCTGGTCAGCCCGCTGCTGTGGTATAAGATGGAAATTTACCAGCGGGCCAGAATAAGCAGCGTATTGCTGCAAAACGCATGGATTCGTGAGAAAGCCGAGCAACACCCGGCTGTGGGCAATATCCTGGTGGGCACCGAATTCAGCGCCAGGCAGTGGAAGAACGATTGGGGTCTTCATTTGATCCGCTCGAAATACGCAATCGCCTCGGGCGGGACCAATAGCGGCACGGGGTATGGTTTCAGACGTGGTCCTTTCACGAAATACGGCTTCCTGCCGGAGCGGCACAACGACTTCATATTCGCGGTGATCGCCCATCAATGGGGCTTCTGGGGCTGTTTGGGATTGCTATCACTCTACGTGATAATTGTTAGTTGCGGGCTGGAAATTGCTGTGAACAATACCGATCCGTTCGGCAAATTGTTGGCGGTGGGCATTGTCGCGATGTTCGTGGTCGAGGTTCTGATTAACGTGGGGATGACCGTAGGTCTGATGCCGATCACGGGGCTGACTCTGCCCTTGGTCAGCTACGGCGGATCGAGCCTGCTGGTCAGTATGGCTTCGGTGGGACTGCTGAATAACATCGGCAGGAGCAGACCATTTAGCGTAGCGCCGAAAGCATAAGTCGTAATCCATCAACTTCAAACCGCAAATCACCCGATGATAAGTATGAGATGATAGAAGGTTTTAGACAAATTGCCGGTCTTACAACGATCAGCCGGGTGTTCGGCATGGTGCGGGACATGGCGTTCGCACATTTCTTCGGCGCCGGCTGGCTCATGACCGCCTGGAGCGTGGGTTTCAAGATACCGAATCTCTCTCGGAGGCTTTTCGGCGAAGGGGCGGCTTCGGCATCGTTCATCCCCGTTTACAGCGAAGAGCTTCATAACGATCCGGAGCGGGCGAGGAGATTGGCCAACACCGTAGTGACGGTCCTGCTGGTGATACTGGCCGCGATCGTCCTAATTGGCGAGGGCCTGCTCTGGAGCTATTACTGTTTCTTCGAAATCAGGACGGGTCCGCGACTCGGTTTGATCCTTTGCTCGATAATGCTGCCGTACATGATATTCATTTGTATGGTGGCAATCCTGGCGGGCATTCTGAACGTCCACAGGCATTTCGCCGCCCCTGCGGCGGCGCCGATAGTGCTCAACATGATCCTCATTACAAGTCTCGTGCTAACCGGCTGGGCGTTGAAGATAGAGCCTGAGCGGCAGGTCTTTTTCATCGCAGCGGCGGTTCTGATAGCAGGCCTTGCGCAGGTCGCCATTCAGATTCCTCCTCTGCGCGCCAGCGGAGTTTCGATAAGACCGGCGTGGGACATCTATTCCAATGCGTTCAGGAAGATTGGTATTCTCATGGTGCCGATGATAATGGGTCTTGCCGCAACACAGATAAACACGCTCGCAGACGATATTATTGCGCTTTGTTTTATGGATGAGAAAGGCTATCCGCTGAGCTTCGGCGCGGTGTCGTACCTGTATTACGCCCAACGGCTTTATCAATTTCCGCTGGGTGTGCTGGGAATATCCCTGGCGACAGCGATTTATCCGGTAATGACCTCCGACGCTGCACGAAAAGATCTCGGGGCGCTCACGAAGACAATCGCACGTGGAATCAATACGGCGGTATTCGTCGCGATCCCGGCAACCGCGGGTATGTTTCTCGTGGCCCGTCCGCTGGTCTCAGCCGTATTCGAGCACGGCCAGTTCAAAAGCGACGACACCCCGGTCGTAGCGTGGACGCTCTCGTTCTATGCGATCGGCCTGTGCGGCTATTTCCTGCAACAGATAACCACCCGGGCGTTCTATTCAATGCAGGATTCGAAGACGCCCGCGATAAGCGCTGTCTGCGCGGTCGCCGCCAACGTCGTTCTGAATCTTACGCTTATCTGGTCCCTGGGGACAGGAGGCCTGGCGGCCGCCACGGCGCTGTGCTCGTATTTGCAGGTCGCTATTCTTCTGGCCGTGCTGAGGAGAAAACTGGACCGTTCAATCCTCGACGGACTGCCGATCACCTTGATTAAAACGCTCGCAGCTACCACCTTTATGTGCATGGTCGGGACGATCATTATGACCGTGATGAGCAAATTGCCGGCAGGCAAATCGTACGACGTCCTGAGGCTCGCGGCGGCTGTGCCGGCGGCGGCCGCTGCCTATGTGCTGGCTGCAAAAGTCCTGCGCATCAAGATGCTTTCACTGCTGACCGGCAAAGCGGCTCATTAGAGGCATCGAACGACAAGAAGGCTCATTTGTGCACCGCGGCCACTTGACTTGCGAGAGGCCAGGTGATATAGATTTGGATACATAAACTTATCGTTTTTTGTTGGCTCTGTCGGGTGGAAGGGGCGAGTGCTGAAATGTTTTGATGCAAAGTGCGGGTCTTTGCACTTTCACGGGAGAAGCAGATGTACATGAAGACTTCTTTCTTGGTGCTTGCGGCACTTCTATTGTGTCGGCCACAGCTCTGGGCTCAAGGACTGGCCACACAGGGCCGAGAGAGATCGGCGGTGACTGGCGGTCAGCTCGGATCGACCCTGCCTGCTGGCTCAACACCCGCGCAGGAACGATTATCGTCGGACTCGGTTAGCCGCAGGTTCTATGAGATCGCATACGAGCTGGCCAGCGCCAAAGACGTCAGAGGGCCGAAGCTCGAACAGGCGATCGTATTTTTGACCGCGGCGATAGAACTCGACAGCGAAACCAAGGCCGCACGTCGCCTGCTGATCGAGCTTGCCTGCCGCCAGCCGGAGCCGGACCACTCCAAGCTCGTCTACGAACTGCTCGTTGATTACGCGGACGAGTTCGCCGACCTTGACGTCGCCGAGAAAGCGGTTGCGTATCTGCTTGAACAGATGAACTCGCGCGAGGAGCGGGAAAAACTTCTCGAACAGATGCTGGGCACTCTGGGCGGCGGCAATTCAGTCCTGAGTTCGAGACTGGCGACCATGCTCGGGGCGTTGAAGGCGGAAAAGGCCGACTCGAATGCGGCACAGTTCTACTTTCTGCAGGCCTACAAGGCCAACAGATATAACCGGCTGGCCTTCGCCGGCCTGGGCGAAGTGGCGCCCGAGCAGATCGGACCGGCAGTGTCACTCGAGCGACTGAGACTGGCCTTGCGCGAGAACCCGTCTGACATCGAAGCCGCCATCGCCTTTGCGGGCCGTGCGGAAAAGCTACAGCTCTATGAGACAGCCGCGGCTGCCTACGAGTACTGCGCCGACTTGTTCCGGTATCTTTACGAATCCGAGGCTATTCCTGCACGTATCTATCTTCCCTGGGCGATCACCAGCTACAACACGAAGGCCGATCAGTCCAAGTGCCTGCAAATCGCCCGGCGTATCCGCCAGGAAAGCGGATTTGACCTGCGTCTCGAAGCCATTGCAGGCAGAGCAGCCATAAAGATGGGCGACATCGAGCTGGCAGCAAAGATTTTCCAGAGCGCCGAGAAAAATGCTCAACAGTTGATTTCCCCACGGGGCGGGATTAGCCCAGGTACGATCAATTCAGAGCCCTCGCAGACCACTCATTCACAGCAAACCTATGTGGAGCAACTCGCCTGGTTCTATTGTTTTGCCTTGCCGATCCCGGACGAGGCTGTGAAGTGGGCTAACAAAGCCTTTGCCATTGAGAATTCACCTGTCACGTCGTCTCTTCTGGCCTATGCACTGGCGACCGGCAAGCAAATAGAATGGGCAAAACCGTATATCGGCGAGGGCAACCGCAATCAGATTGCAGATTTGACGCAAGGGCTGATTCATTTGGCCCAATCGCGGACCGATCAGGCCATCGAGAGCCTGCTGTCGGCAATTGCCAAAGACCCCGGGTCGTTTGCCGCCGAGCGCGCCAAAGTGATTCTGTCCGAGCAGGGCAGGAAGTACGCCCCGCCCGATGATCCAAATTCTATTTTGGCTTCATTGGAGAGTGCCTTTGGCCAAACACTCGCTCCGGTGTTCATTCCCCCGGAGCAGGTGATTTCCGCCAAGCTCGACATCCAGGGCGAGACGTTTCCATACGGCAGCGAGTTCAGCGGCATCGTCGCAATAACGAACAGCTCATCCGAGCCTTTTGTGGTCAGTGACGAGGGGCTGTTCAAGGGTGACATCAGAATCGATGCCGAAATCAGCGGAGATTTGAGCAGGAAGATACCGAACCTGGTGTTCACCAGAAATCGAACGACCTTCCTCGCAGCGCCAGGTGGCAGCATTCTTGTCCCCGTGAGACTCTTCACCGGCGAACTGAGAAACACGCTCCTCAAACATCCACAGGCGTCTTTGGACATAGAGTTTACACTTTATATAGACCCGGTAATAACCGAGAGCGGTAAGATAGCCAACAGACTCACTTATGTCGAGCCGGCCCGCACTCGGATAAGGCGCCCGGGTGTCAAACTTACGGCCACAGGCAAACACTTGAGGGAGCAGTTCCGATCGATCTCAATCAACCGTCCCGACCAGAAAATCAAGACCGCACAGCTCTTCACCGGGCTCTTGAGGGAACAGCATGCGTTGTCTGACGGCAGACTGCCCTATAGATTCATGTACGCCGATTGGGTAACGCATCTGTTAAGAAACGCATTGTTGCACGAATCCGGCCTGCTGCGCAATCCCGCCGACTCTGAGTGGGTCGTGAAGGTCCATACGATGGCCGAGATGCTTGCGTTGTCCCTTGACTACGAATTGACCAGCGCCGTGGCGGAGAATCTGAACAACGCGAAATGGCCGGTCCGGATGATGGCGGTTTATCTGCTGGCCTCGAGCCCGGCCAGCAAGTTCGGCCCGGTTCTCGACTCCACTGCAGAACACGACCAGAGCAAGTTTGTCCGCGAGATGGCGATTGCTCTATCAGGGCAACAGGAGCAGCGTTAGAGGCGACCGGGCGGAGGAAACTCACCCCAAACCGAGCGATCGGGACCCGCGAGAATCTCGGGGGGAGCTCGCAAAAATTTCTTAAGAAAATGGGTTGTAATCTCGAAATAATCCTGTAGTATTCCAATTTCTGCTGAGCTATGACTTTACATGAGTAGTAACGAGTTTTTTTGAAAGGGTTGTGTAAATGGCCGCAATTGTAGATGGAGAAAAATGCACTGGTTGTGAATCCTGCGTGTCAGAGTGTCCGAGCGAAGCCATAAGCATGGCTGACGAAAAGGCTGTGGTGGATGTCGATGAGTGTTCCGATTGTGGCATGTGCGTCGACGCCTGCGAGGTGGAAGCGATAAGCGTGGAATGATTTAGGTTGGCCCCATCGTCTAGGTAGGCCTAGGACACCGGGTTTTCAACCCGGCAACAGGGGTTCGAATCCCCTTGGGGCTATTCTGCTGAGCGGCGGCAGTGTCTCAAAACAGAGCAGTGGAACGTCTGAGCAGGAGAACGGGGCCAAAGACTATACCGATGCGCAGTCTGCTGACGGTTTCGAACGAATGGTTTGTTCCACTGCGGTCAATTCTTCTACTGTCCACCTGCTCGAAGTGGAACGAGAAACAACATATCTGCGAAGATAGCGATGGACAATGTATTGTCGTTTTTTTTCAGTGGCCGCTGATGGGCGGCTGGCGAGTGTACTGCGACGTTGCCCTCTTGCGGTCAGAAAGGGAGATGTTGTGCGGAGATTGTCCTGCAAATGGCCCAAAGTGATCAAACGCGCATGCCGGTTACGGTCGTTTCAAATACCATCGTTCCGTCGACAACTCCCTGCACTCTCATTGTAACGCGTGCGGTGTCCCTTCTCTTCTTGTACCGGGTGATATGGCCCAGCAGGTACAATCTCTGGCCCGGCTCGACAACGGAGCGGAATTTTGCGGATTCTATGCCCGTAAAACCTATGAATCCCCCCTCCTGGTAGATCTCTTTTAGAAAGAAACTCGACAACTGAGCTGCTGCCTCGACCATTATCACGCCGGGCATCAGCGGCCGGTCCGGGATATGCCCGCGAATCCAGAACTCGTCGCCGGTCACATCCTTATAGCCCAGGATCAGAGACTTCTCCCTGTCGCACCAGAGAATGCCGTCCAACTGCTGCATCTCAAATCGTTGTGGATTCGCCTTCTCTACGGCATCCCTGTCGTAGAGGGGTTTGGTATTAAGATCTATTTGCGACAAATCAAACAATAACGGTGGCGGCATCAGTTAATTCCCCAAAGACCCATTGCGCCCACATATCGCACTGCAGCATCGTAGCTGTATGGACACAAAACTCCACTACACATGGTGCATCACCCGATACACACCGCGCGCAACGCCCAAGCCCGACTGATCTCTACAACTACTGGTGAAAATCTACTGGGCTGATCTGATCTCAAGGATCGAGTTGCGAACAAGTTGGGCAGCCTGTTTGATGCGCTGCATCTGCTTGCGAACTCGCGTTCCAGCCGCCTTGTTTCCACCTTCGGCTTTGCTTATGTCGGCTTCGATTTCAGCAACCAGCACTTTAAGATCTTCATATTCTTGCATAAAAATAACCTCCACTTTGCGGATTAGAAAAAGTCAGAGCAGGTTAAAATCATTTAGAAATTAACGGTGACAAATTGCTTTGTCAAAGAAAAATGCCGTTTTCGCAAATAAAATCAATATTTTTTTGTCCGTCCGTCGGCCTGCTTTCTTGCCTATTTTATGATTCTCCCTTAGCGCCGCAGATACGCAAGCTCCTCCGGCAAACGAACATTGTTGCCGAACTTGTCCTCGCCGTACCCGGATTCTGCAAGAAGCTCAATATCATCCAGGACTCTTCTGTCACCGATAAACTTGGCTGTCAACTTGGTGTCCGCGTCGATCTGGCCCATCGCCAGCAGCCTGGCCATCTCATCGATGACCTTCTCCAACAGTGTCCCCTCCTTTCGAGCGGACTCGGCGGGCAACTGCAGGGGCTGCTCGTACAGTAACAGTTTGCTGCGCGCGGCCAATGCCAGCACGACGTCACGAACAACAACATTTGTATCCTTCTGACCCCAGCCTTCCTGGACGAGATTGAGGCGGACAATTTCCGCTGACAGCCAGCGCCGTTTATTGGCGTTGATCTTCTCGTTGGCGCGGAAAAGTTCCAGCGGCGAGCCGGCATCATAAACTTCGTCATCCAGCTCCATCTGCAGCTCGCTTCCATAGTGGAGCGCGATCTTGGAGACAAGCGTTGACGGACGAACGTGAAAACCGCGATATGGCGGCACAGGCACCTCAATCTCGACAACCTCAGCGTACCGCTTGAGCATTTCATGGCACAGATGTTCCGCGCAGCCGATATACAGATTGATATGGGTGACCGAATACTTCATCAGCATATCCAGCAGCAATTCGGCCTCCACCACAGGCTTCTGCCTGCTTTGCGAGTCGCATAGGCGCTTGTTAACGTGCCGTTCGTAATGGTGAGCGAACAGCGTCGCCGTCCGGAGCAGATGAAAAACAACGCTTATGTGCCCCCTGAGAACAGGCAAATCCGTATCAAGCTGTTCAGCCTCGCTGCCTGAGACGTACGTGTCGTAGAGCGACTGAAGATTATGGAATTGAAGCTCGAGACTTCGTAACTTCTCCTCACTGAGCGAGTCTGCGGCATACGAAACGTACTCTTTGGGCTTGGCTCCGCTGGCGGCGCGGACATACTTGCTCTCCACGGCCAGGTTCAGGAAAGCAGTCGTCAATCGAGCTGCCGATTCGGAAACCGCTTCGACCCTGCGCGTCGCACAATCGCGCGGCAACTGCCCCACTGGAAGCTCTTCGGTATACGATTCCTCGCGCAAGCTTCTGGACGGAACGACAAGGCCAAGATTATCCGCCTTGACGAGTAGTCTCTTTGCCACCCCCTGAAGCACCTCAACAGTGAACTCAAGTGTCTCGTCAGTGGCTTCGACGAAGTCCCGCTCAATCGGCAGGAGTCGATAGCCGGGCAATGTGTGTCGGATGTGAAGCAACTCGTAGCTGAGATCGGAGAAATGTTTGATCGCGGCGGTCAGCGATCTGAACGCGCACCACCGGCAGTTGCGGCCGGCGCCGCACGCGTCAAGAAACTCCTCAACCTGCGTAGACTCCGAAAGCAACGCTCCCATGAGGGGGCGCGTCATTAGCTTCTTGCTCGAATGGCACTGCGACAGATGCTTCGCCAAGCCAAGCAGCGTTCCGGCACGTTTGGAGATTTGTATTTGAAAATTATTATCGGTCACTGTTACCGGAGCCATGTTGTCGCTGGTTGCCCTTCTTAGGAAGGGGCTTTATTTCCGGCTCACCAAAACCTTTGGGTATTTTGAACTCAAAAACTTTCTTCTCTATATCTTTGTTGACCTTAGGCTTGAGGAATTTGATCTCCTCGATATCCCCATAAGGAGGTTCCGGCTCGATCTTGGTGGCACGGACCTTCGCCGGCAGACCTACTTTTTTGTCTATCCAAAAATCTATTGAAAGAAAGTCATCCTTATACACCGAATTCGGCTTAACCTTCAAACGCACTTGAGTAAAATCTTTCGCCTCCGCTTCTTTTTGCCCCACCAACTCGACCTCGAACTGCTTTTTCAGCTCCTCTGTCTTGGTAAATCCAAGCATCGGCAGGTTCTTGCTCGCCAATTCGAAGACGTCCGTCGGCGTGTTCGGATCCTCCGGCTCGGCTAACTGGTAGTACTTGACCTCTTCCATTTGGTAGTCAATATGAACGAGCCAGATGCCTTTGAATTCGTGATCGCGATGGTTCAACCAGGTGCCGTCGAGAACGATATACTGCTCGACTGCCTTCTGCTCTTTCTCATCTTCC
Source organism: Phycisphaerae bacterium (assembly GCA_016782865.1). Lineage (GTDB taxonomy): Bacteria > Planctomycetota > Phycisphaerae > Sedimentisphaerales > Anaerobacaceae > SG8-4. The sequence continues at coordinate 41,904 of JADHXR010000034.1, read as the reverse complement.
TGCTGGAGCGTCTCGAAATTCACCCTCAGAGCGGATTTGCCGCCGGACCTCATGTAATACAAAACACCTTTACGTATCGCCTGCGATTCAAGCAGGGGCTGAACATATTTGTGCTCGATCTGGCACTGGTACGACCTCAGCTCCCGGGTCTTCTTGTTCAGTTGTTCCAACACGGCGTCGACCGGGTCAATCCGCGCAGGCCTCTTTTGCACACCGAGACTCTCTGGGTGCCCGGCGGCCCAACAAGCCCCTGCAGCCAAAAGCAGAGATAGGGCCCCCCTTATTGTCGTCATTTTGCTCATTAGATTACCTCCCTTGTCATTATTACGCACTATGTGCTATTGCTGTTTGCAACAATCTCAAGTATCCCACCAATGTTCTTGATACAAAAATCGGCGTGTTCGGCAAACTCCTCGGCCTGATTATGGTTCGCCAGAAGCACCGCTACCGCACCTGCGGCCTTCGCACTGAGCAAGTCGAACAGATAATCGCCCACGAGAAGAGTTTCCCGCGGCTCTACGCCGAACTGCCGGCACAACTGCAGGACTCCGAAAGCATCCGGTTTCACCGGCCCGTCTTCGCGACCGATAACCGCATCGAATTGAAGGTTGTGCTTGCGGGCAATAGCAAAGGCATTGTCTCGCTCGTTGCGCGTCAATATCCCGATATGAATCCCCGCGGTGCGAAGAGCCGAGAGCGTCTGCTCGGCACCGGGATTCAGTAGAGACTCTGTAACGGCCTTATCCTCGTGATAATGCAGTATTCTCTCGGCCTCCACACGCTGCTGGGACGTCATTTTCTCCATAGACTCCAGGAGGGGCCCGGAATCTCGGGCCAGGCCAATCTCTTGGCGAATGGCGTCAAAATCGAAATAGGGCTGGGTAATCGTCCCGTCCAGATCGAATATTACAGCTTTGAATGACATGTCAGTATTCTCTTACGGTTCCAACTCGGGTTTCTTGCGTAACAGTTCAATAAGATATCGGCCAGCCTGGCTCAACATCTTACCTTTACGGACAATTATGCCGGTCGGCCTGACAAAATTCTCATTCGAAAAGCCAACAGCCTTTATCGTTCCGGCACCCACTTCCTGGCCGATTGCCGTCCGGGGCAATATGCTTATGCCCGAATTAATCTCCACGGCTCGCTTGACGGTCTCGATATTGTCAAATTCCATCACCGGGCGCACAACCGTGCTGTATCGCTCCAGAATTCCGTCTATCCACGCTCGCGTTGGAACGTCCTTCTCGAAAGCGATAAATCTTTCAAATTGCAATCTGTGAATATCCACGAGCGATTCACGAGACAATGGATGCTTGGGGCTGCAGACCAACACGAGCGGCTCATCCTCGAACTCATATACGTCAAGCCTCTTATCCCTCTTCGGAACGGCCACAAGACCGATGTCCACCCGCCCGGCCAGAATCAACTCATAGATTGTGCCGGCGCTGAAATATTCGACATGAACATTGACATTCGGATTGACTACCATGAACCTCTTGATGTAGTCAGGCAACGTATGCATACCAATGCTGAAAATCGCCGCGACGTTTATTCGGCTCACAGACGATTTCTCCAGAGCAGCCAATTCGGTCTTCAGTTGCCCATATCTATCCATCATGTCCTTGGAAGCTTGATAAAACAACCGGCCCTGCTTCGTAAGCTCTATGGGCCTCTTCTTGCGGTTGATCAACTGGCACTTGTGCGCCAGCTCCAGTTGCGCGAGCTGCTGCGAGACCGCAGACTGGCTCAACAAATGCTTTTCGGCGGTTTTCGAGAAGCTTCGCATATCTGCCAGATCGCAGAATATTCTAAACATATCGATATGCATTATAAGCCGGCCTAATGCTTCCCTTCGACAAGAACACAATTTCTACAACTTCGAACATCGTATTGTACGCTATCAGTTTTGCTAATCGAGGACAAGCCCCAAGGAAAGTGAAAAGTGGAAAGTCAAAAGTAAAAAGTCGAAAAAGCAAGCAGTTTTGCCTTTTCACTTTTCACTTTTTCCTCACGCTTGTTGCCAAGCTCCGGCCGTGTCGCTACAATTCGCGGTGATGGGAAACGATGTGGATATGAGTAAAGTCATTCGCCAACACCTCGAGATGGAGCAGTCTCTTGCCGGTTTTGCTCTCAAGGGTCAGGATCGGCAATCCGAACGACAGGACCAGGAGGATAATATGGCTGTTGCCGAGAAAGCCGGTGAGCTGGAAAAAATCGCCGACGAAGTCCGTCAATGCTGCAGATGCGGCCTGGGCTCGGAACGCACAAATGCCGTGCCCGGCGAAGGCAACCCCGACGCCCGCATAATGTTCGTCGGAGAAGCCCCCGGCGCCGACGAAGACGCTCAAGGGCGACCCTTTGTAGGCAGGGCCGGCCATCTGCTGGACAAAATAATCGCCGCCTGCGGGCTCAAGCGAAGCGACGTCTTCATAGGCAACATATTAAAGTGTCGCCCGCCGGGCAATCGCGACCCCCGGGCCGACGAGATAATAAGCTGCCTGCCCTACCTCCAGAGACAGATTGAGATAATTGAACCTGAGATTCTCGTCGCTCTCGGCGCTCATGCAGCCCGGACACTGCTCAACAGCACCAAGTCGATAGGCCAGTTGCGGGGCCAGTTCCACGAATACTACACTGGAATCGGCCGTCCGGCCATAAAGCTTATGGCGACATATCACACTGCCTATCTGCTGCGCAATTACTCGCCGGAGAACCGCAGAAGGGTCTGGGAGGACATGAAAAAGGTCCTCGCCGAACTCGGCCTGCCGATTCCACAGTAGTCGCAGCCGTGTAGGGCGCGATGTATCGCACCATTTCTGCCGCCATCCCCGCCAAGACGGAAAACCAGAATGTCCCCTTTGAACGTCTGCCACCTTTACAGGTCTTCTTGGTTTTTCCTGGGATGACCGCACTGGGGGCAACCTTCGAAATTCCAGGGAGAGCTAAATCCACATTCTTCGCATACATGCCCAACAGTATCCCAACCAGATGCAGCAAAGGGTCTAATGCTGGCCGAGGTGGTAGCGACCGAAAATGCAGCGGTTGCATCGCCAATTCGCATAAGTTGCTCTTCGCTTGAGATTGGTTGATTTCTTATCTCATTAAGAGCACTGCATATATACTGTACGGCATTGTCCACGTCCTTTTTTGTTGCAAGCTCCTTAACGTGTTCAAGTATTTCCTGGTTCAGCTTATTATCAGGCGAATAGAGCTTTCGACAAATCTCATACCAGTCATCTCTATTTCGTCTGATGAACTTCTGCTTCTTTGGATTTTCTCCATACGTTTCATGGCAATTTGGACACAGAGGGGCAGCATTATCTTCGGCGTCCGGTCCACCATCCTTCTGTTGTATAATATGATGGACATGGTAAGCAGGATGAGAGCGACAGACGCAGCACTTGAAATGCGCTTTCTTCAAGACTTCTTCTCTGATCTTATCATTGAATGGCATAATTGTAAATTCTTGCACAAGAACAAAAATAATTCAAGACTTCTTTTACTTCGCTTAAAACAAGCGTGAGCACAGTCCAAATCGACGATTTCAGCCGGAGCCGGGCCGAAAATGGTTGGGATAGGAACTGACAGTTTTTCCCTAAAATGTCTTTGGATATGAGCCAGTAGGTGCTTAGAATGATGTGGTAATAACATCTTTGAAAAGTATCTTGGGAGATCATCATGGCAGCGAAAAGTGTCGGGGATCGAGTATTTGGAAAAATATTCGAGGAAATGGAAAAGGCAAGCAAAAATAAGCAACGTACAGATGTTCTCAACTGGGATACCTCTTTCGATACAATAATCAAAGACCTATTATTGTTACACTTCTCGCGAACTGATAAAGTAGTCAAGAAACTATTTGAGCCAAGCATTCATGGACCCTTGGTCAGCTTAACACATAAGGCAAGACTCATGTACGCTCTTGGTCTTATTGATAAAACAACTTTGGATGATCTTCAAAACATACATAATATACGGAATAAATTTGCCCACAGCATTGAACCGGATTTTTCCAGTGATGAAGTACTCAAACTTGTACAGAAGTTGTCCACGGCCAAAATCAAAAAGAAAAGAGCCACGGCGAAAAATTCCTTCAGACTCTACGCTAGTGTTCTGCACACATGCGTAGAGAGTCTTAAAGATGCGTTGGAGCAAGAAAAATATAGGAAAGCTGTGTTGTTGAGTGCGAAGAAAGAAAAGGAGAGTGAAAAGAAGATCAAACGACCGAAAGGTATGAATAGGTAAACGCTACTGTTATCATCGTAATAGAGACAACTAAAGATTGAACCCAATAATGCTAAGATATCATAATGTGAACGCCAAGCTTAAGAATACACACAAAAAGGAACAAATGGAAATACTCGTCCTTGTAATCATTGCAGCTATAGCAAGTACAGTCGCGTATTTCTTTCACGGTGCGAAGAATAGACACGGCGAGAGATTGTATGGTCGAAAGCATCTTGAAAGAGCCGTAAATGCAACTGCACGAGCACTATGGCCACAAGATTATGAAAGTGAACAAGAAGTCATAGAGAGAAAAGAAAGAAGTCGCAAATTTGCCGACCACATAATCGGCGTTGACTTGCTATCAGAAGAAGAAGCATGGGGGCTATTCAAAGTATTGTTCAGAGGTCTTGCCGAAATTGACCTTGGTGATATCACACTTGACCTTGTCGGTAAGGACACTGTCATGTCCTGCAAAAACCAGCGAGAACCCGAGTTCGAGGATGCATGCTCTCCTACTGAGCGACTGAGATTCTTCTTTTCATGGTTGAGTATCCCGGAGTTTGGGCCGGCAAGCTCATCCATTATCTCTGCTCTCACCGGCAATCTATCTATATTTGGCTGGTACGACAGCGGCGAGTTTCAGATTATTCCAGGAGAGCCAACATCAGAAGACTTAGAGAGGATTGAAAAACTGGAAAATGTTCAGGACAAGTTTGAAAGGGAGAATGAGGAGACGCTAATAGCTATTCGTCGGGAATGCGACGACATCGTCAATGGCAAAGTCATATGTGGCAAAGAAAAGATAAATACTGTCATAACTTGGCTGGAAAATTACGACGAGCAGCAAGCAACTCTAAGGTTCTCAAAAGACAAAGAGGTCCGGAAAAGATTCTTGAACAATGCGGACCAAAATAGAAAGAGGTTAATAGGCTTGAGAAAGAAGCTAAAGACGATGATGCATTAGCCTGCGAAATAGATTCTGAATGACTACGATCGTCTGAAGCATTAGAATATTATACCCGTCGTCCCCATCGGGAACAACCATATCCGGCCAAAATCTCGTCCAGATCACTATATCGCACATATTTTGCCCTTCCACTAATAAAGGCGATTGTCGACCGGCAAATGTAGACGACAAGAATCTGGGAAATCCGAGCAAAGTGCATATTTTTTCGGAAATCGGCGTTTTTGGGCTGATTTCAGTGGTGGGAGAACAAGAATTTTTTACCACGAAGGCACGAAGAGCCACGAAGAAAGAATAGTCAATCATTGTTAAAACTTCGTGCTCCTTCGTGCCTTCGTGGTGAATCCAAAAACCGTGTTAATCAGTGAAATCCGTGTCTAAAACAATAGCGTCACACCCTACGGCTTATCGAGCAACTCCTGCAGTCTTTCGAGTTCGCCGGATTTCATGTGGTAACTGTGCTCGGCGTCGGGATATTGCTGATTCTCGACCTCGCCGGCATAGGCTTCGAAGGCCTTTACGGTACGCTCAGCCAGATTGTCGTAACTCTTCGAGAACTTTGGACAAGGCCCTTGAATCAGCCCCAGAACATCGGGCGCGATCAGTATCTGCCCGTCACAGTGCGGCCCGGCCCCGATCCCGATCACGGGTACTTCGCAACGACTTGTGATAATCTCAGTCACCTCGGCAGCGGTCCCTTCGACGAGCAGCATGCTCGCACCGCTGCCGACCATCTGCTCGGCGAGGCTAATCAATCCGACAGCCATCTCGGCGGTGGTCGCCTCGGCCTTGTATCGCCCGATCTTGCTTATGCTCTGCGATAGTGACCCGATTGTCCATGCTCAGACCCTCTGGAAAGCTGACGTCGAAAGAACTAACAGCACGATCGTTAAATTATTGGAACAAAGTTCATTTTTCAAGCGCAAAGTAATATGATTTCTCGGCGGTATTTGACCGCCTGAAAAAAAAACTGAAACATTTTTTTGATTTTTGTCATTAAAATCTTGACGCACATGGGGAAATAGTGTAATTTTCTTTGGCTTTAACATTTTTTCCCTAAAGGAATTTTAGGCATCTGCACGATTATTAATTAAGGACGATTAATAGCCGAGAAGAAAAGGAGTTTCTGAGCCCGTTATTATCAGCTTTTCATCACCCTCCTCCGAAGCCAGATTCCGTCTTTATTGGAATCTGGCTTTTTTAGCGGGACCACATGTTAACATGGGAATCGCCTTCCGTGTCGTACGTATCATTGTGGGCTATATAGTAAAGATGCCGCCAAGTTGAGGCTCACAACAAATTGCCCTGCACTACTCTCGACCGACATTGCATTACATCTTGCTATTTAGCCGTTTTTCTGTATTATTAGGTGGATATGGAAAGCAGACTTTTTGGCTTATCGGCAAAGACAGCATTGGTTACCGGCGGCAGCAGAGGCATCGGCCTGGCACTCGCAAAGGGTTTGGCTAATCAGGGAGCCGACGTTGCAATTGTCTCTCGCACCGAAGAGCAGCTCGAAACGGCCGGCAGGCAAATTCGAGCCGAGACTCACAGCAACGTGTGGACTTTCACTTTCGATCTCGCAAATACCGAATCGATAGAGGATCTTTTCGCCAGTGTAGTCGCCAAGACAGAGGGCATTGACATTCTCGTCAATTGCGCCGGGACAACCATCCGCGGGCCTGCCGAAGATGTTGACCTTATCACCTGGAACGAAGTCATTGAGGTGAACCTCACTTCGGCGTTCGTTTTGTCACAGGCGTTTTGCCGGCATCGAAGAGACGCCAACAAGGCGGGCAAAATTATCAACATCGGCTCGTTGACATGTCACGGCGCCCGCCCCACAACGGCGGCGTACGCGAGCAGCAAAGGCGGCTTGCTCATGCTCACAAAGACGCTGGCCGTTGAATGGGCCAAGTACAATATCAACGTAAACGCGATCGGGCCGGGCTACATCGCCACCGAGCTGACCGAACCGCTGTGGAGCGACGAAGAGTTTGACCGGTGGGTCCTTTCGAAGACTCCGCTCGCCAGGTGGGGCCGGCCCGACGACCTCGTGGGTGCAGCGGTTTTGCTCGCATCGAGGGCGGGCGATTTCATTACCGGTCAAATCATCTACGTCGATGGCGGCTGGCTCGCCCTGTTATGAAAGCTAAGATTTCGCGACAAACTTGGACTAACTCTGTTTGGAGGCAATTCACATGTGTATCAGTAAGGTCAGAGCTTCAAGCGTAGCGTTTCTGTTGGCGACCGGCTTGCTGCTTGGGACAGCGGAAAAGGCAAAGTCTGGGACGAACAATGGTAAGTTAACACTTCTCGCCCGAAGCAGACAGCAGATACCCCGAGCAGCCGGCGAATTCAGAGTGCTCAGCAAGAAAATGCACTGGGCGCCTTCGCAGACCGCAATCATTATCTGCGATGTGTGGGATCAGCACTGGTGCAAGGGAGCCACCCGAAGAGGAGCAGAGCTTGCGCCGCGAATAAACGAGGTCGCCTCCAAGGCGCGCGACAGAGGCGTGCTGATAATACACGCGCCCAGCGGCACAATCGATCACTACGAGAACCACCCAGGGCGCGAGCATGCCCGCAGCGCACCTGAGGCGGCGAACCTGCCCAAAGACATCGCCAAATGGTGCAGGTGGATCGACGAGAACGAACAAGCCATCGGCTACCCCATCGATCACTCCGACGGCGGCTGCGACTGTGAGCCCACGTGCAAGCAGGCCAACCCCTGGCGCGGGCAGATAGATACTATCGAGATCAGCGACAAAGACGCCATCAGCGATTCGGGCGTCGAGATCTGGAACCTGCTCGAGCATCGCGGCATCGACAATATCATCATCATGGGCGTGCACACCAACATGTGCGTGCTCGGCAGACCTTTCGGCCTGCGCAACATGGCGCGATACGGCAAGAACGTCGTGCTCATGCGTGACCTGACCGACACGATGTACAACCCACGCATGCGCCCCGGCGTCAGCCACTTTACCGGCACGGACCTGGTGGTCGAGCACGTGGAGAAATTCGTTTGCCCCACGGTGACATCGACCGCGTTGACGGGCAAGCCGCAATTCACCTTCAAGAACGATCGTCGCCCGCGCGTTGTTTTCATCTCCGCAGAGAGCGAATACGCAGCCGCCGAGTCACTGCCCGGCTTCGCACACGAGCTGGAAACGAAGTACGGCCTGTGCTGCGAAGTCCTTCAGGGCAGCACCCAGAAAGAGAGCGAAGACCGCAACTACATTCCCGGCATGGAAGCACTGACCGGCGCTGATCTGGCCGTCCTGTTCGCGCGGCGCAGGGCGCTGCCGGCTGCCGACATGAAATACTTCCGCGACTACATGGACAGCGGCAGGCCGTTGATAGGCTTGCGCACCGCCAGCCATGCGTTCGACACGCGAGGCAGCGCGCCCGAGGGCTACGCCGAGTGGCGCGATCTCGATCCCACCGTTCTCGGCGGAAGCTACCACGGCCATCACGGCAGCGGACCAATCTGCACTGTCACGCTCGCCGAGAGGGCGAAAAGTCATCCTATACTCGCCGGCGTCAGCTTGCCGTTTACGAGCAATGGCTCGCTGTACGAGGTGCGCCCGCTGGGCAAGTCAACCAGGCAACTGTTGATCGGCACAATCGCCGGCAAGGAATCTGAGCCGGTGGCCTGGACCAACAAGTACGGCAAGTCTCGCGTTTTCTACACGTCGCTCGGTCATCCGGACGACTTCAAGAACGAGCACTTTCGCACCCTTTTAGTCAACGCGGTGTTCTGGGCCATAAAGAAACCCGTACCGCAGCAATGAGGCCTGTAACTTAAAGCTTGCTCAGGGTGACAATTGCCCGCGCAACCAGGTCCCGATGTTCCTCGATGGGCGCGGGGTCTTTCGTGAACGTGGTCATGTCACTTGTGATGTCGGCGGGAACATAGAGCAGTGACATATACCTTTGCATTTGCCCGTCGTCAAGCACATCTTCATTGACCATGAGCAGTCTTTCGAGGATAGCCAGGTATTCGTAGTCTTCGATGCCGTCGCGCAGCATTTCCCAGCGGATGCTGTCAACCGGCCCGTCGAGAACAGGCCCCGCAGGACGTGCATCGGCAGCGGCTTCGGGCGGATAAATAAACCGGCCGTCCCCATTGCCCCAGGGCCTCTTGGCGCCCTCGGGCGTGCTGTAGCCCGTCTGCCAGCCCATCGGATCTTTGTAAGGATTTTGCGGCCGCTCGGAATTGGGATACGCGGTGGGACTTGTCCAGTAGTTGCTTTGCCAGACGAGGATTCCGTCGATTCTTCGCTGCCATGTCTGCCAGAGCCAGACTCGCAGCTCGGTGCCCGGGTGGTCGATGAACAACGTGCAGTACGGCGCCTTGGGCCCCGTGCAGACATACCACCAGAATTTCTCGCCGTGCTTGCGTCGCTCTTCGGTCTGCTCGGCTTTGAAATTATTGGAGATAGAGCACCAGATGTCAGGGCCGCCGATGAGATTGGGCTCGACCTGCTCGGTCAACATGCGAGCGATATCCGGAGCGGCAGCTCTTAGCTTGGCAAAACCGTTCATGACAAACTCGTAATCCTTCGGCGCAGGCTCATCGAACCAATAGACAAAGGCCTCGTCGAGCCAACCTTTTTCGCGCAGATGCTCCTGGACTTCGTAACAGTAGGCGCTGAAGGCCGCTTTGTATTCGGACGTGTCCTCACTGAAACCCAGCAGCTCGGGTTCGCTCCGCGCATGAAAAGTCCCGCCGCCGAGACCCGGTATGCTCAGACGAAAAGAGTTGAAGTTGTGGTGATCGATTGCCCGGGCCATTGCCGCGTCCCAGTTCGTCCAGTCGAACTGGGGCTTGATCTCCCAGGAACTAATCGAATCGGTTATCTCGGGCCAGGTGACATCGATCGCGTCCAGCGGCGCGGGATCATAGGGTGAGATGTGATGGGCGCCGAGGTTCGCCCAGTACTTGTCGAGCACCTGCCTTTTCTGCCTGTCGTCGGAAAGCCTGTGATACTTGTATACGTTGCCCGGCGAAAAACCGAAGGCGGTCTTGCAGGTCATTTGGTCCGGGAGATCGAAATCATAGACCTCGACGCGCAGCGCCACCTCGGCCTTGTAGTTACGCGCCGCCAAGTTAATACTGCCGGTATAGATTCCCGCCGGAATATTTCGCGGCACGCTGATGCGGACCCAGAGCGGCTGGTTCTTGTTCGCCTCCAGGTCGATAGGGCCTCTCAGAGGCGGCAGAGGATCGGGCCAAGGACCGGCTACCGAACTCTTGTCGGTCGGCAGCTCGACTTTGACATATCTGACTTCGAGCACTTCGACGTTCTCGGCGCCGATGACCGCCTCGCCGGGGCCTTTCAATTGTCCGGCATAGATGCTGAAATTGCTCAAAGTGACTTTCGGCCTTATCACCAACTGCGCAGCCTCGGCCTCATTGCGGGCGGCTCGTATTTCAACCGCCCAGCTTTGAGCATCGGGCGCCGGTTTGTCCAGGCTGATTTTCCACCCGGAAGAGGCCCACCACAAATCGGCTTTCTCGCCGGAGCCAGCGAGCAGCTCGCCGTAAGGAGCACTAAAGTAATCGCTCTTTTGAGCCGAGGCAATCTGGCCCGCAAGCACAACCAGTAAACAGAGCGTTTTTCTCAGCATGGGACACCACCTTTCAAGCGAATTCTCTCTCTCGCCGACCACACTCGTCGATTATCTAAGAAATTCTCCACTACAGAACGCACCGCGTCAAGAGCCTATTTGCCGCGTGCTCCTGAATTCTCCATTCATTAACTAAATAGTATATCTGTGACATATGTCGCCCTCAAGTGAAATGTCGAAAGCCTGCCCAGGCAACCATCCCGGCGCACCGGGACTCCTACCGGAATCTAAATGAATCCTGTGATCCTGTCTGAAAATGCCTTCTGGAATTTGAATTCACTGCGAAGGCTAAGCCTGCCCTGTTCGACAAGCTCATGGCAAGCTCTGAGCGAAGCCGAACGGGAAGAACCACGAAGAACGTATGGTGGGGCTTATACGGATCCGCACAAATCCCCTGGACAAGTAGCGGAGATTTCTGTATCTTCTTTATGGATCTCGGCTAACCGCCGAATCATGATTTGCCTGTCCGGTTCTTATGCTGCGAGACCGGCGTTGCCCGGGTCCTTATGCGGAGCCACATAAACATTGTTGGCCGGGAAAGAAAGGAACAACCATGAAAGAGGACAGTCTCAAACACGGCGCCTTCGGATGGATCGAGTTGATGACAACAGACCAGGAGGCGGCAAAGGAGTTTTACGCGACGCTCTTCGACTGGGAGACTGAGGAGTATCCGATGGAGGGTATGAAGTACACTATCGTCAAGGTTGGCGGCGAGCCCGTGGGAGGCATCATGTCCATGCCGGCCGAATGTCAGGGGTGCCGCCCTGCTGGAGTGTGTATGTAACGGTCGATGATGTGGACGCGACGGCGGCACAGGTCGCCGAGCATGGCGGAAAGATCCTTCGCCCCCCGGCGGACATCCCGAACGTCGGGCGATTCTGTGTTCTTCAGGACCCGCAGGGTGGCACAATATGCGCGATCACGTATGCGGAGCGGAAACAGGCGGCAGGTTCGACATGAGCACCCAGACCAAGCAGATTGTGAACAGGCTGCGAGAGTTGGGCGATAGCGACATCGCGGCTCACTCACAGCGATTCTTTAAGACAGGACCCGGAGAATACGGCGAAGGAGACAAGTTCCTGGGGATTCGTGTCCCTGCCGTGCGGAAATGCGTCAGGGAGTATCGCGCAATATCACTGCTGGACACTGTGGAGCTTCTGAAATCTCCTTTCCACGAAGCACGGCTGCTCGCCCTGCTGATGCTCGTGGCGAAGTACTCGGCGGCAAAGAAAGACGCCGAACGAGAGGCCATTTACCGATCGTATCTGAGGCATACGGAATCCATCAACAATTGGGACCTGGTTGACTCCTCTGCCGAACACATCGTAGGGGCTCACCTGTTTTCCAAAGATAGAAAACCAATCTATCGGCTTGTCCGTTCGAGCGTTCTGTGGGAGCGAAGGATCGGCGTAATGTCCACTTTTCACTTTGTCAAGAGAGAGGACTTCTCGGATACGTTGGCAATTGCCGAGTTGCTGCTGGGTGACTCCGAGGACTTGATCCGCAAGGCCGTGGGGTGGATGCTGCGCGAAGTGGGCAAGCGAAACCGGAAAGTCGAGGAGGGATTTCTGACAAGGCACTACAAGCGGATGCCGCGCACTATGTTACGCTACGCCATCGAGAAACTGCCTGAGACCGACAGGCACGCATATTTGCATGGAACAAAACAGCGCATCCAACGAGCCGGACACGGGTGACGGCATTGATAGATCATTGACTCGGAGTCGCAGAAGTCTTAGAATAGCGGTGTTGGACAGTCGTAGGATTTAAGCAAAAGATTGGTTGAGTTTCGACAATGAAGAAGAATCTGGAACAGATTGCCAAGGAAGACAGTCGATACGGTATTTCGGCGATAAGGTTTGTTTATGAGGGGCTTGGCTACACAGCGAAGAACGTCGCTTCCGAGCCCAAGCATGTCAGCGGCCAAACGCTCTGCGAGGGGCTGAGAGAACTGGCCATCGAGAAGTGGGGCAGACTCGCGCTGTTGGTTCTGAACACCTGGGGCCTCAAGACCACCAACGATTTCGGCGAAATCGTCTATCTCATGATAAAGCACGAATGGATGAGCGCACAGCCCAACGATTCGATAGACGACTTCAACAATGTTTACGATTTCAAGACCGTATTCAAAGACCAGTTCGCGTTCTGACAGGCCCGGCTCGCGGATTTCTCGGGACCTACCGCAATTGAAGGAAATACGCATGGTCGCACCTGATTGACAGGTGGTCCGGCTCGTATTCCACAAAGCCGTAGCGCTCGTACAAAGCAATCGCTTCTTTCAGAACCGAGGCTGTCTCGAGGGTCACTGTCCCGAATCCCAACCGACTCGCCTCCACCAGGGCGCTGTCCAGCAAAAACTTGCCCAGCCCCTTGCCTCTGTGGGACTTGTGCAGATACATTTTGCGAAGTTCGCACGTTTGATTTTCGAGAGGGTAGAGCCCGTAGGCTCCGACTATCGAACCGTCTTGGTCTGTGAGCACAAAGAACGTGCCGCCTCGGGCGAAATAAGATCGCTCGATATCTTTGAGGTCGGCGTCCGTAGCGCCCGGGTCGGGCTCGAGTTTGTACTCTTTCAGAACGCCGTAGACCAGGCGCGTTATTCCTTCGAGATCTTTGTTGCTTGCCCGTCTCAGTCTCGGTGTCGGCTCATTTGCCATGAATCTTGTCTTTCGAATAAAGGCTCCTTGCTGCGTCTCTCGGCAGAGCCATGTCCAGACGCATGAGATTATAGCCTGACCTTCGAGCCTTCTCAATGATCGTCTCCGGTTTAATACCGGCTGTGAGCACCGCGCTTGCAGCCTTTTTCTGCCTCCCTCACCGGTGCGGAATCGCGTTGCAGGCCCCACTCGTCAATAATTCTGTAGTTTGCGACGGACAATCAGATGTACTTGGGGTGGATGTTGTACTTCTTTATCTTGTATCCTAAGATGCGTTCGGTTGTGCCCAATTCCTGTGCAGCTTTTCGCTGTTGACCGTCGAATTTCTTGAGGGCATCGACGATAAGCTCTCTCTCGGTGTTCGCAATTATCTCTGTCAGCGATCGCTTGGTCATCGGCTCGGTTTTCTTCACCATTTGAAGCGATGGCGGCAAATGCTCGGAGCGGATAACCTCACCGTCACACAGCAGGACCGCCCTCTCGATGCAGTTCTCCAGCTCTCGAATATTGCCCGGCCAATGGTATCTTGTAAGCATCTCGATCGCAGGCGTCGAAATGCGAGAAATGTCCTTGTTGTTCTCAGCGGCCAACCTCTCGAGGAAGTGGTCCGCCAGCAGCATGATGTCGTCCTTGCGCTCTCGTAGCGGCGGCAGGTATATGGGGAAAACATTGATCCGATAGTAAAGATCCTCCCGGAAGACGCCTTCCTTTATCTGCTCCTCCAGGTCCTTGTGTGTAGCGACGACGATTCTGACCTTCGTCTTTATCGTCTCGGTGCCGCCGACCCTCTCGAACTCCTTGAACTGAATGACGCGCAGCAGTTTGATTTGCAGATTGAGCGAAAAATCGCCGATCTCGTCGAGGAAGATGGTCCCGCCGTGCGCCCTCTCAAACCTGCCGATTTTTTTCTCTGCGGCACCGGTGAAAGCCCCCTTCTCGTGCCCGAAAAGCTCGCTTTCCAACAGCGTATCGGGAAGCGCCGTACAATTGACCTTCACGAACGGCTTGTCCGCTCCAAGGCTGTTATAGTGAACAGCGTGGGCAACAAGATCTTTGCCCGTCCCGCTTTCGCCGCAAATGAGCACTGTTGCGTTGCTGTTGGACACCTGCTCTATGAGCCGATAGACATCCTTCATCGCGTTGCTGCTTCCGACCATATTATGAATATTGAACTGGCTCTTCAATTCGCGGCGTAAACGCACATTCTCGTCCCGAAGCTGCTGGCGATCCGATTCCACAAGCTTGTTCAACTTGACCGCCTGAGCGATCATTGTGGAAATGATGTTCAGCAGCCTGACGTTTGCCTCAAAATCATCCTTGGCATCGCTTTGCTTGTCAACGCTAAGCGCACCAATCGTACTGCCTTCCAGCTTTATTGGCACACAAAAGAAAGCAACCCGCCTGCCCTTTTCCTGCTTTCTCGCCTTTGTCTTGTGCAGGAAACGCGGGTCCTTGGAAACGTCGGGCACCACAATTTCCTTTCCGCTCTGGACGACGAGCCCCGTAATACCCTCGCCCACCTTGTAGCTGCCCAGACTCTTGGATCTTTTGCTCAGCCCGTGGGCCACTCTGACGTTTATGGTCTCAGTGTCCGGGTCCAGTAGCGTGATCGTTCCACGGCACAACTTAAGGTGCGTCTCGAACGATTTGAGTATTGACGTCAATGTCTCTTCGAGGTCGAGCGATTCAGCAAAAGCCTTCGATATATCGCTCAGCAGTTCAGCTTCTCTGGCAAGTTTTGCTTTCATAACAAACCTTCCATCAAAAACGCAGGGAAAGGCATAACAACAAAATTGTAGACATTTTGCATAAGTTTACAATTATGCGGCCCAAATGCAAGTAAAAGAATGCGCGTGCCCTCCACTTGGAGCCGCTATCGTCAGGGAAGGGGCAACTATCGGTATGCCGAGCCGCGCCGTTCAGTTGCGGCCCGACAGCAGTTTGAAAGCAACCTCACCGCCATTTATGAGGTGGACCAGAGGTTGTGGCCTGTCAACGCCCTCAATGAACTTCGGCCTGGCGGCCCAGGGCGTAACGCTGAGCACGCCAGTCAGATCCATCCAGTGCTGCATTCGGGCAACCGGCAGATTCCAGGTCATGTGGAAGTGATTGGCCGGCGGGTATTGCTTGTACTCGACCATGCTGGCATATTTCGGAACGACAAACGTGTGGGGCCAGATGGGGGTGGTCAGTTCACACATCGCCCTGGCGAGTTCAGCCGGCACCTCGGTGGTGACCGCCTCGTCCCAGATCATGCTGAACAGACCGGCGGCACTGCTGTATGCACATCGGGCGGCGATACCTTCGATCCCGGCGGGCGTCATGAAGTTGACCGCGTTTCCGCCGCCGGGGAAGTAGTCCTCTTCGGCCAGGGGAAGTGAAATGCCGGACATGATGTTCTTTATGGACGCCCCGGGCACATTTGCCCAGTCGAACGATGCGCTGCCTGAGTTGTCACCGTCCACTAGACCCTTGTTGTAGTAATCCGCCTTCTTGTCGAGCTTCTTGACGCCGATCGTCGCAGCCAGATCCTTGATTTCCCACGCTTCCCAGACCTTTCTAAAGTCCATGAACAGAGGCGGGTTGCCGCCTGAGAGGTACGTCATGAACAGCATCGTCAAAAGCCCCTGCACGTCCGCTTCGGTAGCGAAAGGTATCGGGGCCTTGCACCCGTTATGGTCGAAGGTCGAGTTGAACAGACTTTCCATCACGTCGGCGACCGGCAAAGGAATGCCGCGCAGGTCGCTGCCCCATTCCAACTGGCTCATGAATCCGCCGCCGACCACGTTCAAGTCCGCCATCAGGTCGCGAACGATCAGGTACATCGCAAGAGATTGATCGAACCGGTCGCTGTCGGCCTGGTCGCGAAGCTCCAGCCGTTTGCCGATATGCCTGTTGATCCAGCCGCGCAACGCCTTGAGTTCCTTCTCTTTGTACGCCTTCTTGCTGAGCATGTCGGCCAGAAGCTTCATGTCCAGACGCGTGATTTCCAGGCCGAAGGTGTTTCTAATAGGAAGAATGTGCGCCAGGGCAGTTTCCATTCCCATAGAGTCGTGACCAAGGACCATGACCCGACGGCCACGCAGCGCAACGGTCGTCACGGCCGCGTAGCACCAGTCGATAAGATTCATCGCCGTCTGCCCGGTCATATCGGGGTTCATTCCGGTATCGGGCCATGTCCCAACGTTAAGGGCCGCCATTCGCCCGTACTGGCTGATGGCCCCGTTGAGCGCATGGGCGTAGACTACTCCGGGCTTGGGACCGCTGTTGCCGCACGTTATGTTGATCGGCGTATTCGGCGGCAATTGCTGAAGAAGAGAGATAGCGGTAAGCTGCGGGAAGGCCCATGTATCGGGAACGAGAACCAGAATATCCACGCCCGCCTTGCGAAACTGCTGAGCAACGATGTCGGCCTGCGCCTCGCCGTCGACCAATACGGTCGAGTAAACCACCGGCACGGGCGTCTTATCGGGCAGCACCACCGCCCCGCTGATCGTATCGGCCGCCATCTTCGCAATATTCTGACAACGGATCCGGCTCGCATCGTCAATCCGCGGGTCACTCGTTGCAAAAACACCAATAACCGGAACCTTCGGCGTCGCTTTGCTTATGTTCGGCAGACGTTTTGCCTCAATTCTCTTGGCCATTTCAAAGACTCCTTCTCAGCTAATTCGCCATGCTCAACATGCAAGATTCAAGGCTAAAACGCCGAAGCATCCTCCAGCAGTTTCCTCACGAAGTCCAGGAACTGGGCTGCGTACGCTCCGTTGGCGACCTTATGGTCTATGGACAGTGTCATGTTCATCAGCTTGCGGATCATGATGTTGCCGTTATCGGGCACGCAGGTGTCGGATATCTGACCGATGCCCAATATGCTGCATTGGCCCGGCACGACTATCGGGATGAAATTGTCTATCCCGAACGCGCCGAGATTGCTTACCGTGATGCAGCCGCCCTCGACATCTGTGGGGGCCAGTTTGTTGCTTCGCGCCCGCTCGACCAGAGCCAGACTATCGCTGGCGATCTGCCTGACGTCTTTCTTGTTTACGTCCTTGACTATCGGCGCGACCAGCCCGTCGGGAACGGATATCGCCAGACCAATGCCTATCGTCTCTGCCAATTTGATAGTCTCGCCCGCCAACTGGCCCGTCATGATCGGGTACTTCTCCAGTCCCGTCGCAACCGCTTTTATGATGAAATCGTTGTACGAAACCTTCACATCACCGGCTTGATTCATCGTACTTCGCAATTCGACCAGGTCGGTAACATCGGCTTTCACGGTCAGGTAGAAGCAGGGAATCTCCTGTTTCGATTTGAGCATGCGCTGGGCAGTGATCTTCTGCAGCCTGTTGAGCCGAACCGTTCCTCCGAGCTGAACTTCGGCGCCGGATGCCACCGGAGCAGCGGGCGCCGATGGTTTGGCCTCGGCGGCACTCTTCACATCCTGCTCGGTGATCTTACCACCCGGGCCTGTCCCGGTAAGTGCGCACAGATCCACACCAAGATCGGCGGCCAATTTCTTTGCTCGCGGCGACGCCATGACTCTGCCCGCCGGTTTGCTCGCTTCAGGCTCCGGCTCGGGTTTGGCCTGCTCTGCGGCGGGGGCAGCTTCGACAACCGGAGCAGCTTGCGGCGCAGCACCGGCGTCGTCCGAGAGCGAATCGACAAAGCTCTGCGGCACGTCTTCGCCCTTGTCACCCAGGACCAGGAGAGGCGCCCCGACAGCGAGCGTTTCATCGGCTTCAACGAGAATATGCTTTACAAAACCTTCCGCCGGCGATTCCATCTCGAGGGTCGCCTTGTCGGTTTCTATCTCAAAAATCACATCACCTTTCTTGACCTCGTCGTCGACCTTGATGAGGCAGTTGACAATCGTCCCCTCCTCCATCGTCTGGCCGAGCTGGGGTAATCTTACTTCGGTCGCCATTTATATGATCCTTATTTTCGTATATCGTATTGCTTATGTCGTATGTCGTTTTTGGGAAAACCCCCGGCAGGGCCGGGGACTAAATATTGTCAGCCGCTGACTATCTTCTTGACGGTTTCTACGATTGTTTCAACGCTTGGGATACTCGCGGTTTCCAATGGCTCGCTCATCGGCGGGGGCACATCGGCGGCGGCGAGATTCACTGGGGCCGCGTCGAGATAATCGAAGCCATGCGAGCCGTCGCTGAATTCGTATTCCATGAACCTGCCGGCGATTTCTCTGCCCGCCCCGCAGGTGCAGAAACCTTCGCTGACCGTAATCAGGCGGCCCGTCTTGCGAACCGACTCGGCTACCGTATCGATGTCCATCGGTTTGAGCGTTCGCAGATCGATCACTTCGGCGTCGATGCCGTGCTCGGCAGCCAGGACCTTGGCGGCCTCCAGAGACCACATCGCCATTCTGCTGTAGCTGACAATCGTAGCATCGGTGCCGGTTTTTTTGATATCGGCAACGCCCAGCGGGATGATGTAATCGCCTTGGGGCACGGCGCCCAACTGGCCGTAGGTCGCCTTGTGCTCGATGAAGACTACCGGATTGTCGCTGCGTATCGCGGCCTTGAGCAATCCCTTGGCATCGTAAGGCGTCGAGGGCATGACGACATAAAGCCCCGGCGTGTGCATGAGCCAGGCTTCGAGCGATTCGGAATGGTGAGCGGCGATACATCTGCCGACCCCGCCTTCGGTTCGCAGCACCATCGGCACCTTGGCCTTGCCCCCGAACATGTAGCGATTATACGCACCGACGTGAACAAGCTGGTCCATCGCAATGGTAACAAAATCGACGTACATGAGTTCCGCTATCGGACGCATGCCGCGAAGGGCGGCACCGACCGCGGCGCCTGTGATTGCCGCCTCGGATATCGCAGTGTCAATGACTCTGTCGGTGCCGAATTCCGTCAGCAGGCCGCGGGTCGCCTGGTACGCTCCGCCGTAAAGACCGACATCCTCTCCCATTATGATAACGTCCTGGTCCCGCCGAAGCTCATCGCCCTGGGCCGCACAAACGGCCTGGCCGATGGTCATAACGTCCATGCCGAACTGCGATTTGATCTGATCTCTGGCCTGCTGGGTTGCCTCTTTCTTTGTCTTGGCAGTCGATGCGGCGATCGCAGCCTCGAAGGCGGCCGTCGCCTCGGCAACCTTCGCCGAGTTTGCCTTGTCGGATTCGACAATCTCAGCGGCGTAAGTCTCCTCGACGTATACGTCCTTGGCAAGATCCGCGGCGTCCGGCCAGGCGCTATCTATGCCGAACTTTGTCGCCGTCTCGATTGTTTCAAACGCCTTGTCCTTTATCTGATCCAACTGCTCCTCGGAGCAAAGCTTATCGGCAAGCAGTTTTTCTCTGAGGACGATAATCGGATCACGCTGGTGCCAGGCCTTCTCCTCGGCCTTGGTCCGATACGCGCGAGGATCGCTTCGGCTATGCCCATACCAGCGGTAGGTCTTGGCCTCGATCATGGTCATCTGATTACTTTGCCGCGCCTTGGCCACGGCATCGCATACCGCAAGAAAGACCGCCACTACGTCCTGACCATCGACAATCACAGCGGGCACATCGTATGAACTCGCTCTGACGGCGATGTCCTCGACATTGCTTGCCTTTACGGCTCCTTCTATTTCACTGCCGAAGAACGGCACGCTCATTCCATAAAGGTTATTTTCGACTATCGCCACCAGAGGAACAGCCAGAGTCGAGGCCATGTTCATCGCCTCGTGGAAGCTGCCGCAGTTGGTCGAGCCGTCGCCGAAGAAAGAAAGCACGACCTTGCCCGTCTTCTTGTATTTTTCCGCCAGGGCTGCTCCCACGGCCGGCGCCTGGTTGCCCCCAACGATGCCGGTCGAGCCGAGGTTGTTGCACCTGTCGACATCGGCGATGTGCATCGAGCCGCCCCTGCCCTTACAGTAGCCGGTCTCTTTGCCCATCAGCTCGGCCATCATCTGGTTCCAGTTGTTCTGGCGCTCCTCTTCGCCATCGGCATATTTATTGCCGATCGCACCGCAGTGGCCGTGCCCTCGGTGGGTCGAGCCGATCACGTCCCCATGCTCGATAGCAGCGATAGAACCGACGGCAACCGCCTCCTCGCCCGCGTAAAGGTGCGAGGCGCCCTTGATTATATTCTGACCAAGAAGATCGAAGACCTTCTCTTCGAAAAACCGAATCTCATAAATAGTCCTGAGCCAATCGGTCGCATCGCCAACAGTGATTGAACCCTTCTTGACAAGCTCCTTCAGGCTTGCCTGCGGTCTCTTTCGAGTATCCTCAACACCAAAACCCATTTATCAATTCTCCTGAAAATTTCCCTTTTCGGGGCAAAACACCAGATTCGCCCCGCTATCAGCACTAAGAAGCGGTAGTATAGCATATGAATTTAGAATTTGGAATTTAGAATTAAGAATTCTTCATTCTCAATTCCTGTGTGGGATAGCCATTTGCCGTTTTTTCTCAGAATCGGCAATTGCGATGTGCGTTTTTTTTGCTTGATGGTCGCGCACCGCACCAATAAAATCGCCCGTGGCTTACGCAAGACGAAGCAAACAAGGATAGTGCATATGAGCAACACAAAACGTGTGTCAACATTGTTATTGAGCATTCTGCTGACTGCTACCATGTGTCTCGCCGATGACTGGCCCCAGTTCCGAGGCCCCAACCGCGATGGGAACTCGACTGAGACAGACCTGCTCAAGAAATGGCCTCCATCGGGCCCCAAACTCTTGTGGTCGGTCGATGGGCTCGGTATAGGTTTTTCTTCGGCAGCCATAGCGGATGGATTCGTCTACACAACCGGCATGCTCGACGGCGAGGGATTTCTCTTTGCCTACGACCTCGCCGGCAACCTGAAATGGAAAGAATCTTACGGCCCCGAATGGACCAGGTCATACAAGGGAACCCGGACGACGCCGACGATCGACGGGCGGCGCGCTTATGTCTTTAGCGGCACGGGGAAAATGGTCTGCTTCAACGCCGGGACTGGCGAGAAAATCTGGCAGGTGGATACCCTGGAAGAATTCGAGGCGAAAAACATCCAATGGGGAATGACAGGCTCGCCCCTGATCGACGGGCCGAAAGTCTATTGTACCCCAGGCGGCAAGAAGGGCGCCATTGTCGCCCTGGACAAAATGACAGGCCGGACTATCTGGGCCACCGCCGGGCTCGAAGAGACATCGACGTACAGTTCACCGATCCTGATCGAACGCGGGGCGAACCGGTTGCTCATAAACTTGATTCAAAAATCGATTGTGTGCGTCGCAGCCGATACGGGCAAACTCCTCTGGCGCGAACCGTACGAGACGCCTTCCGATACCGGCTCTGGCACGCCGATCTACAAAGATGGATGTCTGTACGTTACCAGCGCTGTCGAGCGCGAATTCACGACCGGCGGAGTAATGTTCGAGCTTTCAACCGACGGGACTTCGGTCGCCAGGAAATGGAGTGACCAGACTCTTGATTGCGGCCACGGCGGGGTTGTGCTTCTCGACGGCTACCTGTACGGGTCCAGCTTCGACGGCATCCCCAAAGGCGATTGGATATGCCTCGACTGGGACAGCGGCAAAGTCATGTACAAGGCGACATGGAACGGCAACAAGGGCTCGATCATACATGCCGACGGCATGCTGTACTGCTACGACGAAAACACGGGCGACATAGCTCTGGTCAAGACTTCCCCGAAAGCCTTTGAGATCGTCAGCTCCTTCCGGGTCACTCAAGGCTCCGGCAAACAACACTGGTCCCATCCGTCAATCGCCAACGGCAGGCTGTACATCCGCCACGGCGACGCCTTGATGGCCTATGACATAAAAGCCAGATAACCCCCACGAAGTGACCGTGCCGCCACCATCTGTCCCGGCACTACTTCTTGCCGGTTGCCAGTTTCTTGCGAAACGCCTCCGATTCCCAATTGCTGATGAAATCCTCCTGCCGCTTGTTCAACGTGCGAATTCCACCCATTCGAACTGCATTTGTCCGAATGAAAATCGAATACAGCACGATGTCCCGTACAGTCGGGGCGATTCTTTGCGTCCCAGCGACAAAGAGCCCCACCCCTTTGACCAGAAACGCAACAGAAGGCTTTCTTCCGCTGCCGATCTGCCATCTCAGACGCCTCGCAATACTCTGTGAATTGCATTTCTCAGCCGCGGTCCCGGAACGAGATTTCTTGCCCTTTTGCATCTGGACCCACATCGCAGGTCCATTCGAATAAACCAGCTCGTCCGGCGTCAAAGACCCCGACAGCATCTTCTTCGCATCCTTTTGGCGGCAGAATCCATCAATGGCATTGTTGTAATAATGCCATATCGTCGCCTTCTCGCCGGTCCCCTCGGAATACCCCCGCTCGATACAAACCTTCACATCGTCAATCAGTTCCCGGCTCACCGCTTTCAGCTTGCCGGTATTCGGCTGCCTGAGCTTGCTGTTGCACTGTTTTATGACCCTGCGCACAAGCCGCAAAGCACCGCCAGCGCTGTTTGCCGTAATGAAGAGCCCGTGCTTTTCCAAAAACAGAATCCCGGGCATCTTGCCGTACTGGCCCCTGTAGCTCTCAACCAGCCGGGCGATCCTTCTTGCAAGCATATAGCCGGGATCGGTATACGGCACCCAGAGCGGCGGCAGGGCCTCGGTCTTGAAGAGTTTTTCGAGTCTTACCCTGCCGTTCCTGGCATTAACGTAAGCGCCCGCTGCGCTCGGGTGCAGATGAATCACGCATTTATCCAGCCATGCGTGCAGATGCGCTTCCACCGACGGCCGCGCAGCGATCTTGACGTTGTCGTCGCAGGCAAAAAGAAGCCGGTTTACCACTTCGAGTTCCCTGCTTTGAGGCTCCATCTGTGCGATTGACTCTTCTTTGACCACCGATCGGGCCAGATCGAGCCGCAGCCGGCGCCAGCCCTCTTTCGCGTTCATATCTTTCAAGGCCGTGCCGCTGGCTTTGATATACATATATTTGCCGTCCGAGGTTTTTACCGAAGTGTTGCCTCCACCACCTTGAACGAGCGTCGGGTCTACGCCTGTCTCATTCGAGATTCTAATAAGTTGTGATAATGCTTCATCCATTTTTCAAGAACATCCCTTACAATCAATTCAAAATATAGATATTAGAAACTAAAACTGTGAAATTGCCGCAAAGCGGCAATGACTTCCTCAATCTTGCATCCTTCGACTACGCTCAGAGCCTGCCCTGAGCCTGCCGAATGGGACATGCTTTGCACTTTGATTTTTTACTTTAACATCCTATCTTGGTGTGGCATCAGGCAGGCCGCCGTCTACGGGAATCGTCACGCCCGTCGTCGGCGTCTGACGCGTGGCAAAGAACAGTACGGCATTGGAAACATGCCGGCCCGTAATCTTGGCTTTCAACAAATTCCTGTTTTGATAATACTCCTGCAAACCTTCCTCATCAAGTCCCCTCGCCCGCATCCGGTCCGGCCCCACCTCGGCCCACAATCCGGACTTGTATTTGCCCTCGGAGAAGACTCCGTCCGGCGCTACCATATTTACACGCACGCCGTATTGAGCCAGCTCTATACTGGCAATGCGCCCCAACTGGTGAGCCGCCGCCTTGGTCGCGCTGTAAGCGCCGAATCCGGCGCCCGGGCTGGGAACGTTCTTCGTCGAGACGATAATAATGTCGCCGCCGGTGCCCTGCAGGATGAAGTGGTTGGCGATTTCGCTGAGCGTCAGGAGAGTGCCTTCAACGTTCACTTTTTCGAGCTTGCGAAAGGCGTCGAGGTCTATATCTTTCAGACGTGCAACAAGCGGGATGCCGGCATTTACAACTACAATATCAATTCCGCCCCAGGTTTGAATGACGCTTTCAAAGCCTCCGACTACGGACTCTTTGTTAGTAACGTCGATTGCAGTGCCCATCACGCGATCACCGGCCACCTGCCTCAGGTCATCCGTGAAACTGTCAAGCTTATCGCCCGGAAGATCTGTTGCTGCCAGGTAACAGCCCTTTTCCAGCAAGCCGCGGCAGATACCGTAACCAATGGCTCCAGCGGCGCCGGTTACCAGCGCAACTTTGTTGCGGAGAGGCAAGTGCGCGGCACCGTCGTCATCCTTCTGTTCAACGTAGAGTATCCCCATCTCACGAAGGCAAACGATCTCGGGCTTGCAGTTGTGCCGCGACGAGTAATCTGAAATGTCCTGGCTCAATTGTTCGCGAAGTCCTTCTGCCAGGCCGTCGACCTCAACGGCTTCTGTGAAAAGCGGCGGCTTCTGCCCTTTCGTAAGAGGCGGCGGATAATACTGAGACTCAGCGTTTTCTGCAGAGCCCGCGAAATCAACAGCTTCTCGGCTCGTCAGGGACCTCACAATGACCGGCTCATACGGCATGTCCGGCTCACCTGTTGGTTCTGCCAACAACCCTCGGACAATAGGCGCTATGCGGACCAACCGCCTGGAAGAGTCTCTATCTGCCGCCTTTTTGCTCATTCTTCTTCCCGCTCCCGCTATGTCGCGTTTGTATTGATACTTTTGGCGGCATTTTCGGCGGTTCTCATCATAGACTTTGCGTTTTCCAGCGCCGTGTTCCCGCGAAAGACCGCGCTTCCTGTGACGATTATATCCGCGCCCATCCGCGCAACATCGGCTATGTTATCCTGCGTAATCCCGCCGTCAACGCCCGTGAGAATGTCTCTTCCGCTGGCGGCAATCATCTCTTCCAACTGCTTTAGGCGCCGTTGCGCGGAAGCAATAAACTTCTGACCACCCCAGCCAGGGTTCACAGCCAGAAGAAAGACCATTTGGACCTCATCGAGGAGAGGCATCACCGTCTCAATCGGTGTTCCGGGATTTAGCGCTATTCCGCGCAGAATGCCCCTGGCTGAATCGTTGGTATTCGTCATCTCTCCAAGACTCTGCAAAACGCGATGTGTATGCCGGCAGGACTCAACGTGGACCGTAATCATATCCGCCCCGGCTGCGACGTAGCTCTCAAGCTTATCCAACGGCTCATCTATCATCAAATGCACGTCTTTCAGCAGCGTTGTTTTGACGGCCTTCACAAAACCGGGCCCGACCGTCATCATCGGACAAAAACACCCGTCCATAATGTCAAAGTGCAGCAACTCTACGCCGGCTCTTTCCAGAAGTTCCAAATCCGAACCCAGGGACATCAAATCCGCACTAAGCACGCCCACGCTGACAAGCGGCGCTTTCTGACGCAACTGATCGAAAAGGGCTTTACTTTGCATTTCTGATCCTAACTCTTCTCGGCGCCGTTATCTTTCCACATCCAGCCGGTCGCGACGACAAACCAGACGATTGTCGCAAGCAGCATGATCCATTTTACCGTATTCAACTCCAGGCGGCCCGCCAGGAAGATGACAGAGGGTAAAGTCAGAGCGATCAGTGCCACTAATGATGTTATTTGCAGGATGGGACGCATTGTAACTTCTCCTGTTATGCCGCCGTTGACGGGCGGACCTTGTTCTGATAGAACTTGCTCAAGACGATGTACAAGAAGGCCGCGACAAACCAACCGGGCAACGAAACAAAGAATATCTGCACACCGGCAAACTTCACCAATACCCACGCCGTCGCAAGAGTCACGAACCAGGCAAGGCCGGCGGCCCAGTTGAAGGTCTTGCCGCTAAGTTCAGCATATGAGCTGGCCAAACCGAACTTGCGGATCAGCCAGAAGTCGACAAAGATCACCGCCCCCATAGGCATCAGTATCAGACCGTACAGAGCTACAAAGCCGAGCAGTTTCATCGCAATGGCAGGGAACATTCCCGCGAGAGTCGCGATAGCGCCCGTGAGGAGAGTCACTTTGAATCGCGACGATTTCGGCGAGATCGCCTGGAACGCCAGCCCCGCACGATAGATGGTCGGATTGGCGGTCGTCCAGCCGGCGATAATCACACACAGCAAACCAGCCAGTCCCGCGGCACGATAAGCCAGCGGCCCGGGCAACACATCCGTATCGGCCGGATCAAGGTGAAGCTGATACGCATAAAGAATCGAAGCACTTATCCACGCCATGAAGTGGCCCACATACATCCCCGTGGACGAAGCGACTCCGTACCAGGACTTCTTCGCAAAGCGGAACACGGACAAATCGCTCATGCCGACGTGCATCGCCATGTTGCAGAACCACGCGAAGAAGGTGATATGCCAGAACGTGAACTTCACCTGCCCTTCCTGCGGCGCCCCGCCCTTCCAGATATGCGTCTTGGCCAATTGCCAGGCATCGCCCAGCGAGGCTACATCGAAGCCCGTTGCGTCGATGAACTGGCGAAGCCCGACAAAGCCGAAGGCCAGGAACACCAGGACCATCCACGGAGCGGCAATGTTGGCAAATCTGGCCACTGTCTGGTAGCCGTAGGCGGCGACGATGGCGATGAGTCCGCCGACAACGGCAACCGCCGCCACCCAGCCGACACTGTTGGGATACAAGTCGTTGAGCCCGGGCATGGGGAACTTGAACCAGACGCCAACCGCCGTCGCCGAGACGGTGACCATCGCTCCGGCGAGGAAACAGAACATCACACCGTTGGCGAGGTTGTAAAGCGTCACGAGTTTGCGCCCGCAAATCTTCTCAAGATGACAGTAGAGCGTCAGACGGCTGCGAGTGGCGATAGGCGCGCAAAGGAACATCCAGCTGAGGACCGCCAGGGCGTTGCCGAGCAGAAGTCCCATTATAAGGTCGTAGGCACTGACCCCCGCGGCCACGAAGAGCGGCCCGATCATTAACTCGGTTCCGGCACAATGTTCGCCGGCGTACATTCCGATGAAGCTCTTGAAACCGAGCCTCGCACTTTTGGGCACAGGTTCGCGTTCGAACTCGCTGCCTGCCTGCATCTGTTTCGACTGCTGCTCTGTATCCATGCCGTCGTCCTCAAAGAGTCTGACTATAATCGCTACACTTTTCTATCGGCGCTTGCTTAGAACATCCTTCTCATAAGCCCAAACGTCATCGAGCCAGCTTTCAGCCACGGGGACGTCCGATTTCAAACAGTAGTAATCCCAGACGGCGCCGAAGGGAAGAGTCTTCAACTCTTCCAGCATGGCCAACCTTGAGGTTAAGTCACCCTCGGCTTCCATCTGCTGGAGTTTGTCCACCGGCTCCAAAAGGGCTATCAGCAGCGCCTTTATCATGCAGCGCGTGCCGATGGTCCAGGCGGCGATCCGGTTAATGCTGGCGTCGAAGAAATCGAGCCCGATGCGTACCCGGTCGAGGTAATCGCCGCGCACGATTTCCTGGGCAATCGCTCGCAGCTCATCCGAAAGGATGACCACGTGGTCGCTGTCCCAACGCACCCCCCTGCTGACGTGAAGCAATATCTCGTCGAGAAAAGTCAGCACGGACGATATCTTGTCGGAGACAACTTCGGTCGGATGAAAATGCCCCGTGTCCAGGCAGAGCAACGTCTTGTTTTCGATAGCGTAGCCCAGATAAAACTCATGCGAACCGACAACGTAACTTTCAGAGCCTATGCCGAAGAGTTTCGCTTCCACCGCATCCAGCACGTGCGCGCGGTCCATCGATTGGGCGAATATCTCATCAAGTGATTTCTTGAGCCGCTCGCGAGGTCCTTTGCGGTCGGCCGGGATGTCCTTGTAACCGTCTGCGATCCACAGGTTTGTCACGCAGGGCGTGCCGAGTTCCTTACCCATCGCGGCTCCAATTTTTCGGCACACCATCCCGTGATCGACCCAGAACTTACGTATATCTTCATTGGCACTGGCTAATGTAAACCCACTCTCGGCTTTCGGATGCGAGAAAAAAGTGCCGTTAAAATCCATCCCGATACCGGCTGCTTTGGCCCAATCGATCCACGCGGAAAAATGCTCGGGCTCCAATTCATCGCGTTCGACCTTGCCCTTGGTCTGGGCATAACTCGCGTGCAGATTCAGTCGATGCCTGCCCGGCAATAGGCTCATGACTTTGTCTACATCGGCCCGCAGTTCATCGGCCGTGCGCGCCTTGCCCGGATAGGCACCGGTCGCCATTATGCCGCCGCCGGTCAGACCTTCGCTGGTCTCGAAGCCCCCTACGTCATCGCCTTGCCAGCAGTGCAACGATATCGCAATCTTCGCCAGCCGGCCCATCGCCTTGTCGCTGTCAACGCCCAACTCGGCATAACGCTGCCGCGCCGCCTCATACGCTTTTTCGATCCTCTCCGAATTGCTCATGTCCGAAGCTCCCTACGAGTCTTGATACATTTCCAGAAGTTTCTGTTCCGCCAGTTCGGTCCAAAGCCCATCGTTAAGGCACTTGGCAACTTCAGGCATCTTCTCGACCATTTCTTCGAGCGACACTAATCCCAGGTCGCGGCAAGCCGGGTAGACGATGATCTTACCCGCTATCGATCTGCTCTCGACCGCACGAATTCCTTCGGCCGCGCCCTCGAAACCGCAAACGGCGGCGACGCTTACATTTGTATCGAGCCGGCCCGATTCGGCTTTAGCCAGCATTTGTTTCATGTCATCCAAGGTCGAGCCGCTGGTCCCGATGAAATACAGTTTCTTCTCAATGTAAGCATCCAGGTCGATCTCGCCGGAGACGGTTGCCGGTATGCCGGCGAAGATGTTGATCAGTCCCCGCTCGGCGGCGCCATGCACACAGGCGGCGACCAACGCAGGTATAGGCGCCATGATCGCGGCGTAATCGAACGCATCCTCAGTCTCCTGCTTCGTCGGATTGTACGGCCTGTACTCAACCCCGTTTTTGGCGGCCAGAGGCGCAGCGATTTTTGTCAACGCCCCCAGCCTGCCATCGTCAAGGTCACTTGCGAAAACGCTGACGCCCTCGACGCCCTGACAGATATTGCGTATCACGTGCATCATCCCCATCGGACCGCCGGCGCCGATGACGTTGATCTTATCGCCGGTGCGAATTTCATCGGTCTTGGGGATTGTCTCCATCGACCCGGCTGGGTCCGACCCGGTCGTGCCAATTATGCGAATGCCGCCGTAGTGGACTCGACCGACCATAGTGACAACGTCCCTGCCGAACCTGCCTCCGCAGAGAACGACATTCAAAAGGCCGTTGAGGGCGACTTTCGCAAACAACGATTCGGCAACCTCCGGGCGCGAACCAAAGTAGATCACGTCGTCGAAGCCTGCGTCGGCAAGCTCTGTAACGCCTGCAGCTCTCGTAACCGGGACGGTTAACACGGAAGGTTCCGGCGACTCTGAAACCCAGGTTATCTGAGCGGGCGTGCCATAACAATCAAACAAACTGTTGAGCCCACCTTCAGCTACGTCGGCATCGGCAACAACGAGCATCTGCCCGCCCGCCTTCAATGTTGTTCGTTCAGTCGAAACATAGGCGTCTTCAACGCATGCCCAGGGTTCGACCAGGGCGACCGCCGAGCCGGAGAGTTCTTCGCTGGCGGGCAGGAGCATAGAATCACCTTCGGGCGAGGTTATGATCCTCTCGTCCATCAGCACGAACTCGGCCAGAGCGCCTTCGAAGTTGTATCCCAGCGCGCCGTTGGAAGTTGCGGTTCGAACCCAGCGATAATCCGTCTGGACGAGGAATCGCTGGCCGGGGGTAAAATCCTCCACGCCGGGACCGACCGCTTCGATCCTGACCACCGCTTCGTGGCCGGGCACCGTTGCAGCTTCGCCCGGAACGTAGCTGGGGATTTCTTTGAGTATGTCCAGATCGATTCCGGATACCACCTCGCCCTTGCGTACGTGCGAGGAGAATTGCTTGAGCAACTTGAGGTCGGAAAAACAAAGCCCGACCGCCTCTACCCGGCAAAGAATCTGATGCCGACCCGGCACGGGGACATCTTTGGTCTTGCTCAAAACAAGCTCATCCGGCCCCACCAATTGAACCGCATACTGCGTTCTTGGCAAATCTGTCATACTCAATCCTTCGTGCCCTATAGGTCACGTGTTAATCTTGTCCAATATCTCCCGGGCGGTCATGTCACCACTCAGGCCGTTAAGATCATCTTCTTCGCCCGGCTGCAACGAACTTCCAAGCTCCTCGAAGAACTCATTCTTGTCCGCAACGCTGTCGAAACTCTTCTTGGCCCAATCGCTGGTATATCCAAGAGAGCATTTTCGCCCAAGCACCGAATGAGCATACACAATGTGCGCACCTTTGAGGAACACCGCCGCCAAGGGCTTGAGCTGCTCACTCTGGAAGTCGTCGACAAATTTCTGCCCGGGACTGTTCATCTCGGTCCCCATCACCACGGGCAGATGCCGTTTCTGCGCCACTTCCACCACGTGGTAGAGGTTCTTGAGCTTCACGTCGGCAGAGCCAGGCGTGTAATTGCGATCCGGGATAACATTAATCGCCGCCGCTCCTGTGCTCATGGCGACATCGAGCAATCGGTCGATTTCCTGCTCGCCGTCGCTTGTTCCATCGAGCCACGTATGGACGGGGATTCCGCCTGAGGCGAGTATGAAGCTGTTCGTATCGGCCATGCGGGGAAAAGACCCGTGATCGGGCTTAACATAACCAACCCCGCCGCGTTTCATCGTCTTGGCGCGAATCGCGTCGAGCAAGTCCCTGCTTTCGGGCATCTCGCAAGCCGTTAGCTCCACACCCAATTTCTCCGACCAGAAATCGGCCGTTTTGTCCGCATCCCCCAGAACCTCCACAGCCTTGCGCGCAAAAGCAAGGCACATGTGCCGCTCGGTGGCGTTGCCCGACGGGGTAAGCACAAGCACGTCCCGCTCGTAGTCGAGTTCAACCGGGCGAAGATGTTCGTTCACCCTCGCCATCAGGCCCTGATTTCTCCCCTGGGCCGTTTCGCGAAGTCCCCCGAGGAAGTCCTGCTGGTCATCCGGCACCGTCGCCGAGGGAAATCCTACACCCATGTGATACGAAATGCCCGGCTCGCCAGGCGAGTTTATGACATTATCTGCGAATTCAGGGACGAACACTCGCGACTCGAGTCCTGCGCAGCCCTTCAAGCCCAGAAGCCTGCAGGCGTCCAGAAACTCCTCCAGGGCGTCGAGCACATCGAAATCGACCACTCCGGCGACACCCAGCCCTCTCTTGCGCGCCAGCCAGGCGAATTTGCTCGGAGAATACCCATAGGCGTTGTAGGAAAAAAACGTATGGCAGTGAATGTTCACGTCAGTGCCGGACTCGGGCAAATGGACTTGCCCCGCCGCAACCTTCTCACAAAGCTCCAACAGAGCCGCTTTTCTTCGGTCCCCATCAAAACTATCCAGCTTACGCTCGAGTTCTTCAATCAAGATACCCACGTCCTCTTTGCTTTTACTTTTTGCCTTCTTACTTCTTACTTCTTACTTTGCTCGTATTGCTCCCGCCAGCGGGAGGTCTCTTGCGGCTCGTATTCTTTCAGCTCGAAGGAGTTGCGCACGATGTGTCGACCCTCGGCCAGCGACTTTATCCGTCCGGTCGCTATGGCCTGCATGAGGATATTGCCGATAGCTGTGGCCTCGATCGGCCCGGTGACTACTCTTTTGCCGAGGGCGTTGGCCGTGAACTGGCAGAGCAGCTCATTCTGAATGCCGCCACCGACAATGTGCATAACGTCAATCTTACTTTCGGCGATATCTTCGATCGCCTCGGTTATGGAGCGATACTTCAGGGCAAGGTTCTCCAATATCGATCTTATCATTTGTCCCTTGTCGGCGATCGGCTCCTGACCTGTGCCGACGAGATAGTCATTTATCCGCCTGGGCATATCGCCCGGAGCGAGGAATGTGCCATCGTCAACGTCTATGCTGCGAGCAAACGGCTCGGCCTTCTCCGCCCGTGCAGCTATCTCGCCGTGCGACAGGCTAGTCCCCTCGCGTTGCCATTGTCTTCTACATTCCTGGACCAGCCACAGCCCCATTATGTTCTTTAAGAGCCTAATTGTTCTTTCCACTCCACCCTCGTTGGTGAATTCATACCGGAAGGTCCTGTCATTGACGATCGCCTGCGGGATTTCCACACCCATCAGGCTCCAGGTCCCGGATGACAGATAAGCCCAGTTGGCATCGGCGGCGGCGGGCACCGCAGCGACGGCTGAGGCTGTGTCGTGCGAGCCGATCGCGATCACGGGAATAGTCCCGCAGCCAAGCTCGTTTGCGATATCATCAGACAATATACCCACAACCGTCCCGGGATCGATTATTTTCGGCATAATGTCGGTGGGCAGAGAAAGCCCCTCAAGGACTGCCTTGGACCACTGGCCGGTCCTCATATCCATGAACTGCGAGGTGCTCGCCAGGCTGTATTCCGCGAAAATCTCGCCACACAAACAGTAAGTAAACAGATCGCCTACGAAGACCAGGTTCGCCGCCTTGGCCAGGGCCGCCGAGTTATTCAAACGCATCGCGAGCAGTTGATAGACACTGTTGAGCACCATGAACTGCACGCCGGTGTTGTCGTAAATTGCGCGTTTACCCATCATCTCGAAGGCTTTTTCCCGCATTCCTTCGGTCTGGCTGTCCCGATAGTGGTAGGGATTCTCGAGCAATTTGCCATCGGCGTCCAGCAGGCCGAAATCGACGCCCCAGCTATCGATGCCGATGCCCCGGACTTGCCCGCTCGCCCCTTTCGCCGCCTTGCCGATGCCGGTCTTAATCTCAGAGAGCAGCCCGTTGAAATCCCACCGCAGGGTGCCGTTCTCCTCAATCGGCCCGTTGCCGAAGCGATGAATCTCCTCCAGAACGAGTTTATCAGCCGAAACCAAACCGAGCATCACCCTGCCGCTCTCGGCACCGAGATCAACCGCAATGTATTTTTCCAATTGCTCCATGGATAGCTCCTTATTCACAGGTATTCAATCCCAGGAAAAACGATTTTATACTCCAGATAGTCTGCCATTGCAAATTGAAAAAGCCCCAGCGCGAACAGATACTGCAAGTCTGTAGCGGGATTCTTGGGGAACTCGGGTCGTGTCAGACGCTCGGGATTGCTTGGTTTGGCTGGAAACGCATTTTTGCCTGGCCGATCAGATAGAAACTTCCGGTGATGCAGATCAGGTCTTCTTTGCTGACGGCACTCTTGGCAAGCTGCAACGCCTGACCCAGACTGCTGGCGGTCTGGCACATCTTGCCGCAGATTTCCGTGTACATCTCGGCCAGATCATCTGGGGGCACCGCTTTAACCGAGTTGCTGCGGGTGAAAACCACCTTATCAGCCCCGTATTGGAGCCTTTCCAGCATACCTCGGACGTCTTTGTCATAGTTGCACCCGAAGATGACCACCATCGAATCGTAAGGAATGTTCTGGCCTATAGCATGGATCAGGGCCTTGATGCTCGCAGCATTATGGGCAGCGTCGATCATAATCCGCGGATCGTCCCAGATCATCTCCATCCGCCCAGCCAGAAAGACTTCGCTGAGCCCCACACTGGCCTTTTCATTGTCTATCTTGTAGCCGACCGCCTTGAGCTTGTCCAGCATGGCCAGCGCCAGGCCGCAGTTAATGGCTTGATGTTTGCCGTGTAAAGGCACCCGCACATGCTCGAATTTGCTCGTCGGCGTCGTCAGGCAGATTCTCGTATGCGGGCCATCCTCCCGTGATGTCTCAAATCGATGCGAGAAATCAATATCGTTGCCCGTCACGCTCAGGGTAGCCTCAGCCGCAACAGCCCGCGATTTCAACACCCGCATCGCAGCCGGCTCCTGCTCGACTGTGACAACGGGCACGCCGCGTTTAAAGATCCCGGCTTTTTCTTCGGCGATGCTGTCAATAGTCAGCCCAAGCTGATGTTGGTGGTCTATGCTCAAGCTGGTTATGCCGACCACCTGGGGTTTGATAACGTTTGTGCTGTCCAATCTGCCACCCAAACCGGTCTCGATCACGGCGATATCGACCGACTTGTCGATAAAATGCATAAATGCCAGGGCGGTCATAATCTCGAAGAAAGTTGGAGCGTCCGTTTTGGACATCCTCTCAACGGGGGCGTAAATGCGGTTCAGCATATCGCGCATTTCCGAGGTGCTGACCATTTTGGAATCCACTGTGATCCGCTCGTGAAGGTGTACCACGTGCGGCGATGTATACAACCCAACTCTGTATCCGTTCGCTTCAAGCATCTTGCCCAACATTGTAGCCGTAGAGCCCTTGCCTTTTGTGCCGGCTATATGGACTGTGTGAATCTTGCTGTGTGGATTGCCCAACAACGAGAGCAGTTTCTTCATCCTGACCAGGTTAAACGTCGTAACATTATAGCGCAGACACTTCTCCTTCTCGTAGTCGGTCCTCTCATACAAGTATTTGATTGCCTGCGGATAGCTTCTAAAAGCTCTCTTGCTCTTTACACTGGCAACCTTGGAGGAGGATTTTTTTGTCCGTTTCTTTCCGGTCGTTCTCACTTCTATTGCCATCAAAAAGCCAGATTATAACACTAGCAGAAGCATTGGTCAATACCTGATTCTGAAAAAATAGCCGGTCAATCGCCGGGCAATGACATGCAACATATTACTGTCACAGGTGTTATGAGAAAACCAACGAAAATAATTATATTCAAATAGCAGCTCTTCTTATCACTGCAACTTAATATATATTCACTTGCTCTTATATTAGTATTCCTGCCCGCTGCTGCAAATCGACGCGGTGCCCGGTTTTCGCAGTTTCTGGGTGGTTAATCTGAGTTCTTCCGCTTATAATCACAAATATGGGTATTGCGACGCAAGAAAGGGCTTTTTCAATAGTGAAACGAGCCGTCAGTTTCGCGATCGATGGCGTTAACCATCTTTTCTGGCCGGCGGCCTGTGTAAATTGCCGCGAAACCATTTCCGAAATGGACAAGAATCTGTGCGGAAGTTGCTGGGATCAGCTACTTTCATGCGCCGGCGGCGATTATTGCCGACGTTGCGGCCGGGATGCCAGTGCCTATGGCATGCTGGAAGGCAACTGCCCGGACTGCCAGGGCAAAGAAGTGCATTTCGACCGCATTGCGCGATCGGGCGTTTACAGCCAAAGCCTGCAACAGATGATATTGGCTCTGAAAAATGGCAGGACGGAGCTTGACTCGGTCCTGGGCTTGCTGGCCAACTCGGCTCTGGAAGGGAGCGGTTTTTTCAGCGAAATAGAACTCTTAGTCCCAGTTCCGCTGCACTGGTCCAGGCGGTTGGCCCGGGGCTACAACCAATCACAGGTCTTGGCTCGAAAGCTGAAGCATCCCAAGGCCAGGATCAGCACGGATCTCGTCCGAGTGCGCCGAACAAAGGCACAGCCAACAATGCCAAGCCCCGCGGCGCGGGCGAGAAATGTCGCCGGCGCTTTTGCGGTCCGCCACAGACATAATTTCACGGGCCGCAGGATTTGCTTGGTGGATGACATCAAAACGACCGGCGCGACGCTGAACGAGTGTGCGAAAGTCCTCAAACAAGCCGGCGCGTCCAAAGTCTTCGCCCTGGTTTTAGCCGTGGCCGGCCAGAACTCGCCTCGGCTTTCGCCGTGGCCAACCAAAACACAAACCGACGCGGTTGCGAAGAAGCCGTCTCCGCGTAAAAAAGGGAAAAAGTAAGATTATGGCCAAGACAAAACAATTGCTGATGGTAGAAATGGTGGCCTTGCTCATCATGGGCGCAGCATCAGGAAGAACCGTCGGTTCGGACTGGCTCGTCGCAAGAATCGAAGAGCCGGTACAAATAGAAAAGAGGCTCGCCGGCAGAGAAATTGTCCTCAGCAACGCCCTTATCAGCCGGACATTTCGCCTGCGGCCAAACGCGGCGACCGTTGCGTACGACAACCTGATGACGGAGCAATCGGTCATTCGCGGGATAAAGCCTGAGGCGATAGTCGAACTCGACGGGCGCACATACGAAGTGGGCGGACTTCAGGGCCAGGTCGAATACGGATATCTGCTTGCGGATCAGATTGATTCCTTTACCGCCAATCCTAATGCCTTTGTGTTCAGGTCCTGCGAGATCGGCGGCACAAAAGAGCGCTTTAGCTGGAAACGCAAGCGCTACTCGAGCCGGTCAATCTGGCCACCACCCGGAAAATCACTGACATTGCACTTCGAACCGCCTACCGGCAAGCTCAATGGTCTGACACTGTCAATCCACTATGAAATGTATCAGGGCATTCCCCTGCTGGCGAAATGGCTGACAATCTCCAACGGCACCGGCAAGCCAGTCAAGTTGAACACCTTTACCAGCGAGGTTCTCGCCGCGGTGGAGTACGAGTCGCTGGTGGGAGAGCCCGATCAGTGGGAGTATCCGAACATCCACATCGAAAGCGACTACGCCTTTCACGGGGACGATTCGAAGAACGCCAATAAGACGGCGCATTGGGTGGCCGATCCGCAGTACAGCACGCAGGTCAACTACAGGCGGCAAACGCCGATCATGCTGGAAGTTCGTCCGCCGCTCGGCCCGGATTTGGTTATTGACCCGGGCTCGGAGTTCGAGTCCTTTCGAACGTATGAGTTGATCTTCGACAGCACCCAGCGCGAGCGCAAGGGTCTGTCGCTACGGCGCATGTACAGGACAATCGCACCGTGGAGCACGGAGAACCCGATCATAATGCACGTCCGGCGAGCTGATCCAAAGTCCGTCCGGCTGGCAATCGATCAATGCGCAGAGGTCGGTTTCGAGATGGTCATAATGACCTTCGGCAGCGGATTTAACATGGAAAACACCAAGCCAAATTACGTAGCGCAGATAAAGGAACTGGTCGATTACGCCCACAGCAAGAACATCGAGCTTGGGGGCTATTCGCTTTTGGCCAGCCGCAGGATAAGCGATGAGCACGATGCCATCAATCCCCAAACGGGCAAACCGGGCGGGGCCATTTTCGGCAACTCGCCCTGCCTGTGCAGCGAATGGGGCGTCGACTATTTCGAGAACATAACAACTTTCATCGCGCAGAGTGGACTGGATCTGCTCGAACATGATGGGTCCTATCCCGGCGACGTTTGCGCCTCGGCCAGCCATCCCGGTCATCACGGGCTCAGTGACTCGCAGTGGAAACAATGGAAAGAGATCAGCGATTTCTACAAGTGGTGCCGGGCAAGAGGGGTCTATTTGAACGTCCCGGACTGGTATTTTCTTTCCGGCTCGAATAAGAGCGCTATGGGTTACCGTGAGGTCAACTGGTCTCTGCCGCGCGAAAGGCAGATCATCCTGGGCAGACAGAACATATTTGACGGCACCTGGAAGAAGACGCCGAGCATGGGCTGGATGTTTGTCCCCCTGGTCCAATACCACGGCGGCGGAGCGGCGGCCACGCTCGAGCCGCTGTCAGAACATCTCGACGCCTACGGCGCACACCTTGCACAGAATTTCGGCTCGGGCGTTCAGGCCTGCTACCGCGGGCCGCGCCTGTACGACACTGATCAAACGAAAGCCCTCGTGAAGAAGTGTGTGGATTTCTACAAAGAATACCGTGACATACTCGATTCCGACATCATCCACGTACGCAGGCCCGACGGTCGTGACATCGACTGCATTCTGCACGTCAATCCGCAACTAAAAAACAAGGGCCTTGCGATGGTATACAATCCTCTGGACCGCAAGGTCGAAAGGCAACTGAAACTGCCCCTGTATTATACGGGACTTACCAAGACAGCAAGGATCCGGGAGCAGCGTGGCAAGAACAAGAAATATCGACTCGACCGAGAATACAATGTCGAAATCCCGGTCGGAATCGCTCCCCGGGGCGTCACCTGGTTTGTCATAGAATAGCGACCGACCATTTCGTCTTGGGCAGATCCGAAGAATCCACGCCTGTCCAAGATCAAGGTCTGGGAAGAGGGATGTGTTCGAGCACAAGCGGAATCTCATGATGCGTCGGATTGACCGCTATCACGAAGCGGATAGTCTTTATCTGACAGTTGGAACCGCCGCCGGATCCGCTTCCAGTTACATGAGCCGGCAGACGTCGAAGTCCGGAAAAGTGATTGCTCAGCTTGCCGTCTTCGCCGATGAATTGTCGGGCCACCACAACTCGCCTTGGCAAGTAATCCTGAACAGACAAAGGGCGCATTGAAGCACCACCCTCCTCCGGGCGACTATCAATATCAAAACGAAACGACGATTCCGTGCATTGGGCCTCCTTCAGCCGAATCTCCATATCAGGAGTCAGACGCACCCAGTCGTCACTCTGCTTGAACGTACCTCTATGAGCACAATCCAGTACAGGCGTTTCATGTTCACTCTCCTTGTCTGCATCTCTAGACACGATACGCAATGAGCATTCTTTTCGGCTTTTTCCACTTATTACGTAATGGTACGTATTTTGGGCCATGAGTCAACATACGACCTTGATTATACGGCTTTGTTGATACAGCCGATAAAACCAAGAAATATGTTTCGACAACATAGGTTTTTCCTTAAGTTTTTCCGGACCTACTCGACAACTATAGATGAGCGGTGGCTTATCAACGAAGCTTTCCGCAAAAAGTGTTAAGACAATAGTATGGCTTGGGCACTATGTTAGACTCTCGTACTCGCTGCGCATCGACTGTGCGCGACGGAGGCAGGAGAGTTGAGACACCAATGGAAGGCGTTGGCGCCGGAGAAATGCTCTCGCGACAGCGTCAAGCCCTCGCCGTAGCGGCAAACCTGCGCTGCAGTGGCGCCGCTTAACGACGGCAGTGATTCCTGTGCGAACCGCAGGTCCGTGTTGATCGTCTGTGCACCTTGTGGGCGAAGTCTGCGCACAAGATCAGGCTGAGAGTTCGTATTGACTCTTGCGGCTGCCTGCAGCCGTTATGGCTCTTTTACAGTCAAATCTCCAATGGAGAACTGCTTCGGGTCATCTGGCAGATTATCCCGGCGATACGACGCGTTTGACGTTGAGTTCCTGTGCCGGACAACAGGTAACCTGATGCGCCAACGTGAAATGCCTGCGCCGGCCCCCGGCTCATCGCCGGCGCGACCTCCCTTGGGGAAGTATTTTAGATGATCTGTCTGATCATTCTTTCGCGTGAAACGACTCCGTCGGACGCGAGCCGGCTGTAAACCGGCTGTCATTGGAACATTGCTTTGCGGTTCGCATCCCGGAGTCCAGGATGAACAACGTTATTTTGTCACGGAAGAAACAAGTGCTGTAGTGAGGTGAATCCTATGATTGCAAATGCACCTGTGGACACAGTGGATGCTTTCGAGCGTACGGCCGGCTCGGCCCGTAATGTGGGGACTATCAACCTTGAACTGGACGTCCTCGATGAACGATTGCGCTTCCGAATTGGCGTCGCCGACGAGCAGGTGAGGCTGGCAGACATTGTCCCGTTGGCGCGCACGATTTCAGCAAGAATCGCTGATATCGTGATCGCCAGGAACCGCCGGGAGGGAATTGACATCGCCTGTCGAAAGGGCTGCGGGCATTGCTGCAAGAGTCATCTGGTGCCGCTTGCAATTCCGGAAGTGTTCAGACTCAAAG
Organism: Phycisphaerae bacterium; assembly: GCA_016782865.1. Lineage (GTDB taxonomy): Bacteria > Planctomycetota > Phycisphaerae > Sedimentisphaerales > Anaerobacaceae > SG8-4. The sequence continues at coordinate 2,164 of JADHXR010000034.1, read as the reverse complement.
AGTATATATATTCGAGGCCTCGGGATCAGCGCGATGCCATGTTGCGTTTGTGCCTGCTCGCAGCCAAGGGTATTCTGAGTGAAGAACCACCCGAATTCATGGCACCACGAACACCGACCGATTCGATCGACAGTTTGGCTTTTCTATCTGATGTGTCCAAGTGGTATGTGGGCCTGGGTGTATGCTGTCCATTCTTGAGCAAGAACATTTGTACCATTTACGAGAACAGACCTTTGGCGTGCAGGGACTATTTCGTATATGGGGGCAGTAACGCCTGTGTCAACGCAGATGCCGCGGCCGAACGGGTCAAGATGCCGGTACCAATGGTCGAAGTCCTCGGCCAACTGGCCGGCGAATTCGAAGATGACGACATCGAAGCGGTGATATTGCCATTGACCCCGGTCTGGTGCGAGCAGAATGTGGACCGTGCGGAACGCACCTGGTCGGCAAAAACTATGGCCAAACGCTTCGTCGAGATAGTAGGGGCAAGGGCATCCGAAAACTCTCTGCAAACTGTCCTGTCAGGTTAGGCAACTTTGCGATCACTCCATACCACTATTGTCTTAGGTTGAACAACCGCGGGGCAATCTCGCGGTTGTTCGACCGCAATCAATAATCAATCATAACGACGTCTTCGGGTATGGCGACGACGTCGCGGTGCTTGGGGCCAAGGAGCTTCTTGATTTCGGTGCTGTGCTTGCCGGCCAAGCTCTTCAACTGCGAGCTGCCGATGCTTGTCACCGCCCTGGCGTTATCATTGAGCATAACAACGGCGCCCTTTTCGAATGTCCCTTCGACGCCGAGAACACCGCTGGGCAGAAGGCTCTTGCGGTTCCTGACCGCCTGCATGGCACCGGCGTCGATGAATATCGTCCCGGCCGGGCTGTTATTGAGAATCCATCTGGCGCGGTTGGAGAGCTTTCTCTTGGGCATGAAGATCGTGCCGATCTTTTCACCCGCAATTATCCGGCCGATCACGTTCTTCAACCTGCCGTCAGCTAAAACGATCCGACACCCGGCGTTGGAAGCTATCATGGCCGCTTCGATCTTCGTTTTCATTCCGCCCGTGCTGTGCACGCTGCCCTTGCCCCCGGCGTTTCGCACTATCTCATCGGTGATTTCGAAAACGGTCGGTATCAGTTTTGCGTCAGCGTATTTTCGCGGATTCCTGTCGTAGAGGGCGTCAATATCGCTGAGCATTATCAACAGGTCGGCGTCAATCTTGCTGGCGACCAGGGCGCTAAGTTTGTCGTTATCGCCGAACGCTGAGCCGATCTCATCAGTGCTCACGCTGTCGTTCTCGTTAAGGATCGGCACGACGGAGAGCTTGAGCAGCGTCTCAATGGCATTGCGGAGGTTCAGATACGTCTTCCTGTGGTTGAGCACCTCGGTGGTCAGCAGGACCTGAGCGACGGTTACGCCATAGCGTATGAATGACTTTCGGTACTCCGCCATCAACAACGGCTGGCCGATAGCCGCACACGCTTGCCGCATCTTCACGTTCCTGGCTCCGCCCGCCAGGCTTGATTTCCTGCTGCCCTGATGATCTGATAACTGCCCCACCCCCATCCCGATAGCGCCGGAGCTAACAATGACAACCTGCCTGCCGTCTCTGAGCAGAGAATCCACCTGCCCGGCCACCCGACGAACATACCCGGCATCCACCCCGGCACCCTTCGTCAAAATATTAGTGCCGATCTTTACAACAATCCGCTTGGCGTTCTCAAAATTTCGCATGGGTACTCCATTTACTTGCGCACCACGACCATATATTAAGACATTGTCAGCGACTCTTCAATACCCTATCGACTTGTCATTCCTGGGCTTCATCCGGGTAGCAAGCGGGCACCCCGGACGATTTTTCTCTTTTCGTCCAGCCCACATAGACCTGCCGATTAGCCGAAAGAGCCAATCTATCCGACAACTTTAGAGGCGCAATGAACCTCCCGGCACACTTTTCTCCTTCCCGCTCTTTTGGGGGGACCTTGAAATTGGCTTTGTTTGGGTTTGTTTCCCCGGAGTCCGAGGTATCGTGTTGAACAACGGTTAGATTTTAAGTGAGTGACGTTAAAATAGATAAAACAAGGGCCTTTTGAGCGATTTCTTAGCAGGCTTAACGTCGTTTCGTTTATCTCATCTGACAGTTGGAAAACACGGCCCCAAC
>JADHXR010000152.1 GCA_016782865.1 Phycisphaerae bacterium | reverse complement strand
ATAGTCCGAGCCACACACCAAGGAAACAGTTGTGGCTTGCACTCAGGCACGGATCAGTTACAATCCAACAGAGAATTAGAAACCAAGTACAAGGTTGTGGCTTGCACTCAGGCACGGATCAGTTACAATGCACGCCGTCTTTGATCGTAGCGATCACCTGTTGTGGCTTGCACTCAGGCACGGATCAGTTACAATAGCTTGTCCGCAAGCCCAGTGTTTTCAAGGGCTTGGGGGGAAGTGCGCTAGAATAATTCGAGTTGTCGAGGGGCTGGGGGCGCTGGTTTTCGCATTTTCCCCCAGAAAGTCTGCATGCGCCCGAACTGTTTGTCTGTGATGGTGATGAGTCGAACTTCCCCATCGGGAGGCAGGAAATTCTTGATTCTTTTGTGGTGAACATCGCCATTCTCCTCACTCGCGCAGTGCCTAATATATACTGAATATTGTAACATGCTAAAGCCGTCTTTCAAGAGATTCTTGCGAAAATGCGTATAGTCTTTTCTGGCCTTTTTTGTGTCAGTCGGCAAGTCGAACATCGCAAGAATCCACACCGCTCTGTACCCGCTCAGAATCATATCTCAGGCAAATCCACAAGCTTTTGTTCGCCGGCAAAGCACCGTTGCAGTGAGGCCGCGGTCCTGTGAAGCCCGACCATTAACGGACCTCTGAATCCCGCGATGTTCACCTCCTCATACAAGACTTCCAACAGCCTTGCCTTGGTCGGCTGGTCAAGGTCATCTACCGGCCCGCTATTCTGAAAGATGTCCCTGACCTTCGATTCGACAAATCCCCTGAACGGCTCGACCAGATCATCCGCTAAGCAAAATGCGTTGTAACGGTTTCGATGGTGAATCCCCAAAGACGGCAAGAGACCCGCCGAGCATAGCGCCCGAGCAACGGCCGCACGCACCACGGTATATCCGTAATTGAGCATATTATTGGGCGGCGGCCCATCGGCGTTTCTACGAAAGGTGACGTCTTGCAGATACACACGCCAGAATTTCCTGCTGGCCTGAGCCTCGATATTACTCGGGTCGCCACTACGCACCCTAGGCCTCAGCACCATTAGGGACTTGTACACGTCACTATCTTTGCCTGCAATTCTCGCCTGGTGCTTGATCTTAGCTTGTACGATTTGCTTCCACAGCCGTTTCTTTACCGGCTCCTTTGCCTCTATTTGCAGACGAAACCGTTCCGTTTGAACGCTGTTGCTCTCAAGAGGTAATAGCATCCCTGCCGGATGGTGATTTCCGTTGCAAAGCACAACTGCTGCACCAGCATCGAGAAGCTCTGTAAAGACGCTGTGCGTATATGTAGTCCCCCTGTGGTCAACCAACAGCACCGCAATATCTTCACAGGGGATGCTTGCGAGCTGTTCGCCGTCTTGCTTGATGATCAACTGGCCATATTTGACCGAAAGCCATGTCTTTGCAGAAGATATCTCGACAATGCGCTTAATCATTAGCGGCTGCTCCTTCAAAACCTCTCTGCACACCGCCTGATATATCGGCAATAATGAGCTTTATCTTATCAGTATCCCGTCCTGAAATTCAATCATTAGCAGGCCAAATCCTTCCGATCGCGTCGACTGTGACTTTCTTACCATCAAAGAGGTGCGCCTGTTTGCGAATCAGTGAAGACTCTTTGTCGATGACGGCAGCGGTGTGATGCCGGAAATACATCTGCCCTTTCACGTTCATCCTCTGAACGCGATACAAATCCATCTGACCGTTTCGATTGACCATCATTACCATATCATTAATCGCAAGTGAGCACACAAACCTTGTCTCCGGGCCGTGGTTTCGGTTCACCGCGGGCTTGCCGGATCTGCTCCGGCGAATCGTCTCGAACATGCTGACAATCTCTGCTTCCCGTTCTCCTTTCCTATCCCCTCTAATGTACTCCCAAATCTCCGCGTGGTGATTGCTTCCCGGCTTGACATACCTGTACACATTGCCTTCACGGTCCCTGATGGATTCTGGGTTTCCCAAGACGCTGGTTATCCGAACTTTCTTTATGGGTATTTTTTTCTGGCTCTCAGTCGTTCTCATATACAACGGCTCGACCCACACATCTTTGGGAGGCTTGCCGCTCTTCGATAAGTCGACTCCTTTCTCGACAAGACGACTCTTGACTACTTCCCGGACTGCCGGATCAACAATCTTCTCCACCATCGCAATCGTCAAATCCTCCAACTTCTTGCGATAAACAAAGATATCCTGACCCTTCTCATCCTTTTGCCCTGTAGGGCCGTAAGCCGTCTCCTCGTGTAATGCACCTGAGACCTTCCGAGTCGCTCGATGTGAAACATTGATATGCTTGACCTTCTCGGCCAATTCCTCTCTAAAATGAGGCCAGGGCCGTGCAAAGGCAATGCCCTCATCGGAGTACTTACTTTCACCCAATTGACGCAGGTGCTTCGGACTTGTAACGGCCACTACCGTAGCGTCAATAGCGTGATGGCGATGATCGTCCCTGTCCTTGACAAAGCCCCACTGATATCCAAGCTCATGTGTTATTTTGCCTCTTGTTCCGCGAACGTTCTTGCACGTCTGCCTGAGATACTTGACTACCTCACGACATATATAGCGCGTGTCGTTAAGTTCCCGGCTTATGATCGCGTCTGTGTCGATTTCTTTCTGCCAGAATTTCTTCTTCTTCCAGTATGGCATTGCAGTCCTGTTCACCCGTTGTTTCAACTCCTCAAACCTCGCAGTATCCCCACTGTAGTATTCGTAAGGCGTTTGATTACCTTTAAGCCGATTCTCTTTGACGCAGCAGAGCGTCTTGTTCATAAAGCTATCATCCAGGCTCCTCGAATACGGCAGGATATGTTCGGTCTGAAATTCCGGATTTGAGCCAAACAACGCCGCTTGTGAAATGTGCTTACCCGTGTACGGACACACATGTCCGCATTCATCCCAAAGCTTGTACTTAATTACATCGTCCCGAGATGGACTCGATTCATTCAAGTCCTCAAGCTTGCTGCGCACTTCCTGATTCCGCTTCTTATTGTCCAGCATCTTGAAATGAATCTCTCTCCGCTCTCTCGTCCCGCCTCTAACGTCTCGGGCCATTTCGATCTTTATCCTCCCAGGCCTGCCGTGTTCTCTCATAATAGCATTCACGACTTTGCGTACTTCAAACAGCGCACGGTTGACTATCGGATTGCGCAAATCCGCAGGCAAAGGCAGCTTGTCCAGGTCGTCCGGTACATCGGCCTTGTTGCGATCCGGATAAGCCTGATCTAATGCTTCGTCCGTCCGCATTCCCTGTTCCATCAGCGGCAATAGTCTCATAATTGCCTTCTGTGAGAAACTCATGTAGCGATGGGGCAGCGAAATGCTCAAAACGCTATTGACCTGCTCCTCGTCGAATCCATACTCGACGCCCAGTTTCTCTCTAAGCTCATCGTCCTCCAGTTCGACAAGCCTCTCGTTCAATTTGATCTTCTCGGCTTCCTCCATTGCATCCCAAGCCTTTGCGCCAAATATTTTCTTGCTCCGCATCAACGCATTGAAAACGTCACCGATCAGCTTCTCATTCTTCTTACCCTTTTCGTTAACCTCGTACTCGGCGTTAAATTCCTGTGTCTCTAAAAGACCAAGTTTCTTGCGAATTGTCGTGAAGGCTATTCTCGCCTTCTTGCTCAACTCATCCAGCAAGATTTCTCTCTGTTCAGGTTCCAAAGATTTTACAGACCCATCCGGATTACAAATCCTGAGATTGTTCACATCCTGCAAAAGCCTGAAACGCCTCGCATACCAGTCGCCTCGCGCAGAGCGTTTTTCGTCCGGCTCCAATCCACAGACCCCTATAAGGTCGTCAGTCGGTTTCAACGGGCGCTGATAGAAAATCACTTCGTCGCGCACCTTACTGAGCAGCGCATCAGTCAAAATGTTCCCATGGAACTTGCCCTGTTTTGTCCACAACAGGTCAAATTCATGCTCATACATGGAGCGAAAGGTGTAGTGATCCCGTATCCGTTCTCCATCGCGTATGGCTCCCGCAAGATACTCGCCTAATGTTCTGCAACCCGATTGGTCAATTCGTCCCTGCAATTCGCCAGCAGCCTGAGCGATCTGCCCGTCTTCCTTGGCCTTGCCACTTTTTCGATTGCTCTTGAACCCCCGTCGCTGGTTCAAATGATACAATACCCTCCCGAATTCATGTGGTTCCAGTCGTTCATCCAGCCCCTTTCTTCGCAGCTGATATGGATCAGACTGTTCGAGCAAATTGACAAGCTCTGTCTCATCTGTCGATAACAGCCCCGCTGCTCGAAGCGTTCTCACCAATTCCTTCCGTCGGCCTCTGCGTCTCTCGTGAACTCTCCGCGCCCCTCGTGCCTCTCTCCGCGTGGCGTTCTTGGATTTTTCAAGCCCCTTCGTATCCCTGTCCACACCTTCCGGGAAAACCCTTACCCCAATATCAACTATTGACGGGGCCTTGCCGTTGTTGACTAATGCCCAGCCGATACTGTTTGATCCTATATCCAGCCCAAGTGTGTAAGAATCCATACTCTCCGCTCCTGACATATTTAAGAAGAATCACAATTTTGTACTTGACTTAGTACGTCTCCACATGGTATTAATCTGTGTATTGTAACTGATCTGTGTCTGCGTGCTTGTCATAACAAGAGATTTCGCAAGAAATCTCGCAGGCACTGCCCCATTGGGCCTTCCTTGGAAAGTCCAATGGGGTAAATCCTTTTCCTGCAACAAGCCGCTGTCGAACTGACCACAACATTTTAACACCCCACAGCGGAAAAAGAAAGACAAAAAGCCCTTCGCTTGTTCCTCTCTGCTCTCTGCGGCCCTTGTAATTGATTTCGTGCAAAACAAAGCCAATTTGAATCTGAATAAATTGACAGTTGCAAAAGCAGGGCTTGTCTTGAGTGGCGGCCGACCAACAGGATAAAGGTCATGTTCAAAACTGTGAAGAATCGAGTTTGGGCGTTTGATGCGGAATGGATACCTGATCCGGTTAGACGGCAGATTAGATGAGATTGTGGCTTACAACGAATTCGATGCTTTGACTACATACCTGGTCTGGTTGAGGGTGGCACATTTTGGTGGGCACTTCACAGGTCAGGAGTACGAAGTTGAGCAACAGTTGGTCAGAGAGCTTATCTCATCAGAAATAGAAAATGGCAAAATGCACCTGAAGAAATACCTTGAAGAGTGGGATCGGTTGAAAACAAGAATTTGACAAATCGACAAGATAATCGACGCCCACTGCCGTCTGACCTTGCTGAAATCGTGGCTGTGTGGCCGGAACTGTCGGGGCATGCCAAGACGGCGACAAGCCCGATTTGAGACCCAGAGTCTTCACGATAGTCGAAAACAAGGTGATGATGTGTACACGTTTGAATTAGGTGGAAAAGAGTTAACGATACTAAGTAGATCCGCCGCATTCAACCGTGCCTTGGAAACAAGTGCTTGAAGACATGTGTTGGCTTCGGCTGAGGATTGCTGACAGTCGAACCTGCCAACATTTGCGTATCTATCTGCAACAGAGCACGGTGTGGATATCTAATTTCAACGACAGGTTGACCTGGTTCAGTCCTTTCCCCTGGGGTTACGAGCAGGCGCATGCCAAATTGTTTGTTCAGGTTGACTTCAGAGCATTTCTCAGATGTTTCTTCTACACGAGCTTGGGCATACTTGGCAAAGTTCTTCACTGCGGTTAGATTCGGAGGAACCCAGAAGCCCTGGCTTGGGGAGACAATCTGTAGGGTGTCTTGTGCGGTTCGCGCCTGTATCACTCGCTCAAAGGCCTCAAGAGTCGAACCCTGAGCCTCTAAATGTTCTACGAACATTCTCCGGACTTTGCCTGAGCGAAGTCGGTCGCGCAATACCTTTTCAGCCCCGCCGGTTGTTGCAAATCTTTTTGCCAGCACACAAGCCTGTGCGGCAATTTCAATGCAGGTATCTACATGCGTCCTATCAAGCTCCAACTCAGTATCTGGATTCGTCAGGACTTGCCACAGAAGATTCAAGCTCTCAAGTCTGCCGATCGCTGAGCAAGAAGGACACGAATTGTCTGTGAGAGTAATGCAAATTGGAATCGCGAGTTTCTCAGCAGCTCCAAAGAATATGTCTGCCGTCCTTTGGGCTTCATTGATATTGCTTCCTATATTTCCGGTAGGCCCAACGCGAAAATCAAAAGCGGCGGCCGTGTTTGGGATAGCGAGCTTCTTTGCCAACAGGCTGGCTGCGGCAAGCCACGGATTCGCCGTTTGACCGAGTTTCCGCCGACAACTCATCAGGGTTTTATCTGCTGGGCAGAAGTCTGGACCGGGCTCAGAATGCGCGATGCCAGCAGACTCAATTGCTTGGACAAATTCCACGTCACTCAGACGATACTTGAAGCCTGGTATGACAGCCATAGTGTCGATTGCCCCGGCAATTGACCCCCTTAGTGAGATTTTGGGCACAGGTACCCCAGCATCTGCAATTAACAAAGGACAGAAAAGTGTACTCATGGACGCCGGCCCACCTGTACTCGGAGTATCCACAGGAGAAATAGCATTACCGATGGGGATGTGAAGTCTCTTTCCCGAATTAGCTAATGATACCGCTACCTCTGCAACTTCTTCCCAAGCCAATCCTTTTGCTGCAATCTGAATCAGGCTGTAGCTCGCTTCTTCAAAAAGGCCCTGCTTTCCTCGGGAGAATGTTCGACATGCTGTATTGAAATCCATACGTCTCAGTGCCTCGGCTATTGAACGCTTGCCTGCTGTTGCCCTTTCCAACACACAGTCAACAGAAAGTTTGTTGAGTGTTTGGCAACTCGTTGACACACCACTTCAAAACGTTCAAGCACGCGTCTCGTGCCAACTAACGCTGGCACATCAATCAAAGCCCTTGATTCAACACCTCCGTATAAGGTGAGAGAGGGACAATAAATGAAATCCATAGCCGGATGCCCTTTCTTCGCTCTTGGAAAAACACGTTGAAGGTGGGGATGGATTATGATTTCCCCTATCCGGTACTCTCCGTCTTCCACCTGAATGTGGGCAATCGCCCCCAGATTCCCATCCCATACAGAAGACCTTCTGAGCCGATTTAAGAAACAAGCGACAGATACGCCGAATTTCTTTCTCAACTCAAGAACGGACATTGGATCAAGTAGATCAACGTTCTTGACTTCAGTTCTTAACAACACATCGGGCAACAGGATTCTTGTGGCAGCTCGATTGCATTCACGTTCCAGGCTGCGAATTGTGTTGTTGTGTTCCACATTGATCTTGCTGCGGGGGAATGGACCGTCGAGATCAAAGAAGAAAGTGTGAGTGATTTCATGGGCAATCGTGAAACGCATTCGAGCTGAGAGTGAACGACCTCCATCACTGACGCTGTTCCAGCGGGTGTGCAAATCCTCTACTTCTCTTTCTTCACATCGAACATAGATGACAAATCCGTCGTCCTCAACGGCCGTGCACCCATCTATCATCAGCGGACGAAAGACTACCTCCTTGACATGCCGACTGTTGGCTATCTCACGGAGAGGGACCGGCAGTTTCCCAGAGCTGTACTTCAATGCCAGCGACTCTGCAAGATTCGTTGTATTGTGACGCCAGAGCTGCCACCGTTTGGAAAGTCCACGCTTCACTCAGATTTGCCCTAATCCTCTAATATTCTCTTGAGTTCCGAAATCACAGGCTCGGCTTCAAAGCGGTTGAAGAGAGATGTTCCTTGTGTAAGATATAACGTCCTGCTACTGAGGCGTGCGGCCACCTCGACACGCCTTGGTATTGGTAAGTCATTTACTTGGGGGACAAATTCCCGTGAGATATAGGTGCGCAACTTGTTGAATTCTTGATGGCGCATCCCTTTCCGGTAACTCTCAAAATGACGCAGGACCATGTCAACCGTAAGCTTACCCCTGGACCTCCGGGCCTGAATCTTCCGTTGCAGTACGTCAAAAACAGTCTCAATTACATCCACTGCAACCGCCATCGGCTTCTTCTGAGAAGTGTCAATGAGCATAGCGCTTCTGTCTCCAACGTGGATGCACTGACTTGCTTTGACTTTCACAAGAAACCTGTATCTCTTTTTGTAGATTTCAAATATCTCGGACATCATTTCGGGCATGGCGGCTGGACCCAGATGTCTGATGAGTCGGTTCCTGCCAGCTCGTTCTGCTGCTTCCTCCGGGCTGACAACAAGGATGACGTGCAGATCCGTTTGGGTTATCCAAAGCGGATGTTGAAAAAAGTCCGCAATTGTCTTAACTTGTTCCGCCTCCACATCTTCAGGAGGGTGATGTCGCACGTACTCAAGCCAACAGCCAGCATCCCAAGGTCCACGATCCAAAATAACAATGTCGTGATAACTGTCGTGTCTCCCCTCAATCAATTGTTGAATGGCATAAGAACCTGCCCAAGCGTTGTAATCAAGGAGATTTCGCTTAAGATAGCCAGGTGTGCGAAGAGAAACTCCCTCCGCAGGTGAATGTACCTTATAGCCATTCTGGAGTTCGGAATGCTCATCCGGCGTGGTTTCGACCTTAATCTTTGGACCATGTGAGAAGAAATGTCGGATAGTCTCGATCACGGAAGACTTGCCTGCCTTTGGCATGCCGTCAAACTCAATAACGAACGCGCGATGTTCGCCCTTGCTCCCTATAGTCCGCCCATCAGCCCATTCCCGCAGCAACTTCAGTTTGTCCAAAAGCAAGGCTGCCTTTTCAGAATGCCCATCATCGTTTTCCGAAGGCTTCCATTCCATTTCAAGTGTCCTTTCTCAAAGACAAAGTACAATTGGCTTATATCAGATTGCCAGTTGATTGTAAAGCCCAAAGTTCTTGATGAAGGTTTGATTTGGCATTCTGACTGGCCTATTGGCCTGGTTTTGTAGGCTTCGGCCGGAGTCTTGTTGACTCTTGGCATCGGAACCGTTGCATCCACGTCACCAAGACAGTCGTGCAACGATCGGGGGGATTACTCATCATCCAAAGCCTCGACCTGCCGCTTACGGGCTTTGCAGTTCGTTTTGGCATATATGGCCGTTGTTGTAGGGCTGGCGTGTCCGGCCTGGTCTTGGACAAATCTCAAATCATGCTCAATATTGTACAAGCGGCTTAAATACGTGTGTCTGAGCATGTGCGGATGGAGCTTGCCGATACCGGATTTGCTGCCGAGTTTCTTCATCTTCTCGTATATGCTGCGATAGATCATTCGCTTGCCTTTTGTGCTGGCCAATAGAGGCTCTCTGGATTTAGCACCTTTGCGATATAGCCTGACAAACCGATCAAGACGCTTTAGAAGGCTCGACACACCGCCCGGAGGATAACATTCCCTGGAATTATCCTCAACAAATCCTTGTCAGTTCACTGAGCCCCAAAGCTGAAAAGGTAAGAGTTCGTAAACGTCTACCAGGTGGCAAGTCAGGCAGCAAAAGGGAGGGTATGTCATCGCGTGTCACCGATGAGAAGGAAATACGCCTGGAGGGGCTCGAACCCCCAACCTTCGGTTCCGTAGACCGACGCTCTATCCAATTGAGCTACAGGCGCAAATGCTTATTTAACAACAACATAGTTGTAGTCTAAGGATACCAATCATGACAAAATCCAATCCTAAGAGAAAAACGCATTCTGACAAATCCCGCTTACCTTACACAAAACAGGCCAGTATTGCAAGAAGATAAAGGGCAAGCTCTACTATTTCGGCACCGACAAGAAAGCCGCCTTGAATCGTTACCTGGAGCAAGCGGCCTATCTACATGTTGGCAAACTGTCAAGGCCAGGTTCGCCACAGAATCTTCATGGTGTATTCACCGATCCTACACCGGTCTTAATCAATAGGAGACTTGACTACAACATACACGAGTGATTGTAGCACGGATTGAGATTACGATTCAAGGGAGAAATCATCCCAGGGGGCGCCCTGGCGGTCTGCGGGCTGTTGCATTTTGTGCGCGTACAGTCCATGTTCGCATTTTGCAGCATCAAATGCTATAATCGGTGTTGAATTGATTTCCATGGCTGCCTTGTAGTGGTCCGATGCCTGCATGGCAAACGCAAGTATTTCGGATGAGAGCCAGGAATCGGAATAGTCAACGAATTTGAAGAAACTCATAGGGAACGTATCGTGAAAATGCAAAGACGGCAATTCATAAAAGGGGCGGTTAGTATTTCAACGACAGCGATGATGCCCTTTCAGGCAACCGAGGCCCTGGCGGCGAAGAAGGATAAGAAGAAGAAAGTGAAAGAGAAAAAGGATGATCTGGCGGGCAACCTGAAGCTATTGAATCAGTGGGGTCAGCAGCCTGCGAATGTGCAGCAGGTGTATGCAGTCGTATTCAAGGCGCTGGCGGCCAGGCCCGACGCGACATACGCCGATGCGGCGGCAGACCCCGAGGTACAGCGGGTGTGCGCCGAAAATGGGGTGACGCATCTGGGAGGGCCGATGCTGGGCACAGTCAGTTCGCGAGGAGCGAGAGTATGGCTGCGCACACTTGGACCGGCCAAGGTAGAGGTCCAGGTGACAGTCGCCGCTGAGACGAAAACGTTCGGGCCCGTCGCCAGCACGGCGGCAACCGACCTGAGCGCCGTCGTCGGTGTGACAGGTCTCAACCCGTCCACCACCTACCCGTATCGTGTGCTGGTCGATGGCAAACTCATAGACATTCCAGCACATGCCGCCATCACTACGGCGCCGAGCGAATCGAGCCGGGGAAAAGTTCGTATAGCTTTCGGCACGTGTCCACACAGGTGGGGACTGGGTAATCAGAAACAGTGGACTCTCATTCGCCGGCGAAAACCCACAGCCATGCTGCTGGGCGGCGATATCGCTGTTCAGGACAGGTTGAACCATTGCGGGTTGCACCGCGCCGATTATCTGTTGCGGGACTTCTTTGGGGCCTGGCGGGATTTTAGCGCAGCAGTGCCGGTCTGCGTGACCTGGGACGACCACGATTACTTCGACAACGACCTGTGGGGTATTCCGAAAGGCTTCACAAGGCAGGATAAGGAGAGTGTATGCGACGTATTCCGCCAGGCCTGGAACAATCCCTCTTATGGGTTTGGCGACGAGCGACGCGGCGTATTTCTTCGCACGCGCATCGGTCCATGCGATGCTATCATGGTCGACGAGCGATATTTCCGCACAGGCAAAAAAGGGTCTTTCCTCGGTGACGAACAGATGGCATGGCTCGAAGAGCAACTGCTCGATTGTAAGGGGCCGTTTATCATCCTTTCGTGCGGAACCATGTGGAGTGATTACGTTTCAGATGGAAAGGATTCGTGGGGGGTATGGGACCCCGAAGGTCGTGAGAGAATATTCAAATTTATCGAGAAGCACAGGATCGGGGGCATCCTGCTGATCTCAGGTGACCGGCATGGCGCACGCGGCTTCCGCATTCCCCGGCCCGGCGGCTTCGAGTTCTATGAGTTCGAAGCGGGGAGCCTGGGCGGCAGGAAAGGCCCCGCGGTGACCAAGCCCGAGTGGGATACGCAGTTCTACGGTATAGCCAACAAGTACGCCTTTGGCGAATTCACAATCGATGCCACAATACCCGATCCTGAAGTCACATTCCGGTTGATTCAGGACGACGCCACAGTTATCCATGAACTGAAACTGACGCGCAGCCAACTGACACCTCCAGGCAATTGACGCCACCCATCCGGAAAGGTATGAATCGAAGACTCCAAGCGTAGTTTCGCATAAGTTCTTCTTTAAGTAAAATAGCCGATTTGGTGTAAATATAAATATAGTGTAGCGGGTGTATTCTGCGGGTCTCGGCCTTCGCTGTTGCGGCCAACAGAATACAGTGAGCGCAGCAACTACTGTCGGTCATTTTGTCTGAAGGAGGAGTATTGTGGGCAGAAGATTCATTCCCTTGACGGTTCTTGCTCTTATTCTATGTTTAGCCGGTGACGTCACGATAGTCAACGCCGACACAACCCGGACTGGTGCTGATCCGGGCGACAACGCAATGGATATCGCCGGCGGCAGCTCTACCATTGCCGGTGACTGGAGCATCGGCAAGAAAGGGTCCGCCATAGTGAATATCAGTGGCGGCACTGTAGATATCGGGGATGACTTGAACATAGGCCCTAAGGGCGGAGAGATAACTTTCAATATGACGGGCGGCGTCGTGGTTTATGCTGCAGGCAGCCTGATCGTGGCGAGGAAAGGTGGGGCCGTAGCCACCTTTAATATGTACGGTGGCACAATTTACAGCCGAGCCTATTGCCTATCCCGTCGAGAATGTAACCGCCACCGCTTCCAATGCACTGCCGGCTCTCGGTCCGGAAAACACCGTGAACGGTTCGGGTCTGGATGCCAATGGCCTGCACTCGGCATTACTGACTGATATGTGGCTTAGTGGCAATGAACCGAACGGCGCCTGGATTGAATTTGAGCATTATTTCAACTGGCAAGCGATTCAATCCTTCCAACATTCTTTCCGCTTCAAGGACTGACTGTGACGATCACGCGTTGGTAACGGGTCAGTGGAGGTGTGCCCTTATCAGTGACGGCCAGGATGATGTGCATAGTGCCTGTGCCAGGCGGCATGACGCGGCCGGTAGGGACAGTGAACCAGGCATTGGGCTGGTCGAAGCTTTTAATCTCAAGCGGCTGGCCGGAGCGGGCGTTGGAAACGGTAAAGGTGCCGGCCTCGCCGTAGTAAAACCACTCGTAGGAAACAGCGTCGCCGTCAGGATCGGTTGTGCCTTCGGCGCTGAGGTTGACGCGTTCGCCGCCTTTGGCAGTCAGTTCTGCTGGATGGCCGAGCTTAGGCATAGGCGGATGGTTGGCTGCGTTATGGGGCTTGATGGTCCAGTCCATACGTGCGACGAAATCGTTCTGATAGGCGGCTCGCCAACGCCAAATAGTTGCGTGGTTGCTGGTGTGCCAGCGGCCGTCCACGCCGAGGACCTCGTCCACGGCGTTGGACCAGAACGGGCGGGTCTCGGCCTCGAGATGCCATTTCCGCTTACGAGGGGTGTAGAACTCGTAGCGACCGCCCCAACCGCCCCAGTCGGGACGCGCAGAGACATTGAGCCCGTTATTGACCATTCCGAGGAAACTCGGTGTGTCACCCTCCATGAGATACTCCATGTGGGGATACTGTTCGCCAAGTGGACCTTTGCAGCGAATGTTCTTGTCGAGCCAGGGGTTATCCACAATGCTGTAGTCTGCACCGGTAAAACGGGCATGAAAGTTATCGCCGCTGATACCGCTCCAGGTGGCGAAGTGATACGCCCCACCCGGATGGAGACCGGGGCTTGCGATATAGAATAGCGTTGGAAATGTCTTTCGAATCCACGGGCCGCTGTCGTCCTGATCGGAGATGGTGTAGACTCGGAGTTTGGCGACAAACTTTTCGAGCGCCTCTGGCGAGCGCGTGGCACGGATCTTCCAGAGTGCCTGCGCCAGCACATTGGGGCCGCCCCAAACCGGCACCCAGAGCGGGCGCGGGTCGTTGCGGTCGACGGCAGCGATCAGCAGTTCCGACCCGGAGGAGTCCATGCCCTCGCCAACAGCGCGCATGCCGCAGGCGGGCCGGCCTTCCTTGATGACCGAGAGCAGATATTCGGCTTTCGGATAGCCGGGCTCGTGGAGATCGAGATTGTCACGGACCTTGCCGTAGGCCTCGACGATCTCCTTGATACGCCAGGCAGCCGTCTTGTCCTTCTGATGGATGGACGTGGTGGCAACCAGGCCCTCGATCTCGAATTGGTTGGAGTAAGTGAGAAAGCGAACCATGGACATAGCATCGTCAGGCTCGTTCTCGATATCGGTGAGAACGAGGATGCGGGGCTTTTCTGTGGCACTGACGGATTCGGCCGTGTCCAACCACTGTTCCTTCCACGTATCGTAGGTTTTGATCACCTCTTTGCCCCAACTGCCGTACCAACTATAGCCGTTTCGTCGCTCGGCTTTAAGGTCGTTAAAGCGATACTTCCTAATGCCGTCCCGATCACAGAAGAACGGGCGATTGGTCTCGATCTCATAGAACCTCGCCCATAGCGGAGGGCCATCCGGGTCTTCGATCACGACGCGGTCGCCCCCTTGACGCCTTTCGACGCGGATACCCGTGATCTTCGCGGATTCATACCATGCCGCGCCGGCTCGGATCGCGCGTTGGATCTTGGGGCTGGGATTGTCGAGGCTCATGAGCAGTCTGAGGATCGACGCGCTTTCGCCGCCACTCAGTGATTCCAGCTCATAGGAGCGCCCGGAGCGGGGACGAAGGTCCACTTCATCATGTTGAGCGCACCAGGCCGTGCGTTTGCCGTTGACAACGATCTGACAATCCAAGATGCACTGGATGCCCTTGTCGAATGCAGCCTTGGCGGCGGTACGATGATCGCTTTGCACGAACGCATAATCGGGCGACTCGCTGACATCCCGGAGAAACTCGAGAATGCGCACCATGGAATTGTCGTTGAACGTGATGTGACGGTGGTAGCTTTTGCTGAGTGGATAGTACTGAGGCCACCCGCCGGTCGAATACTGCGCTGTAAAAATATGATCGAGCCCCTTGAGAAACGCCTGCTGGTAGCGTGACTCGCGCGTCGTGCGGAACGCGCGGGCCAGAAACCGCAGTTCGCCGGTGGTGGCGCCGTTGTCGAACGTTCCTTTCAGTTTGTCTTTTTTGCCTTCGTACGGCTTGGACGCCGTGTCACCGTTCTTGGGCCAACTGCCGTGCGGCGATTGCCACGTGAGGACATTGTCGGCAATGCGACGGCCTTCCTCACTTCGGAACCATTCGGCAGATTGCTTTGTGTATCGCGAGGAAACCGTTGCATTTGCAATAGGCAATGCCATGAGGAATGAGATGCATATCACAGTGAGTTTTGGCTTCATGAAGCTGTCCTTTCTTTCTTATCGTTATTGGATTTCGTGCATGGCTCCCATGCATACATCGAAGCCTTGCTGGTTACCTTGTCTTCTTATTCGAACATAAATATATCACCCGGGATTGACGGCGTCAGCTCAGCGTTTTGCCCTCAGCCAGCCAATTCAAATAGTCCTCAAGATTGGTGTAACCGTCGCCGTCGGGATCGGCCGCGCCGTCGGCGGGATCATTGGTGTTGAGGGCCTTCTCGATTTCCCACTTGTTGGGCATGCCGTCGCCGTCAGTATCCCAACCGGCAGGGCGGTGGATCTCGGGGTAGTCCTCCCAGCCCCCGACGTCCTCCTGCGAATCAGGCAGTCCGGGCAGCCCCGACTTACTTCCCTGGTAGGTCGTCGTGCCCGCACGCGTCTCCTCGATCACGCGCTTGTCGTGGTCGTCGAGCATGGGGACGTTGCAGCCGACGTCCGCCAGCACGTTCTCGTACGCCTCCTTGGCGGTGTGAGTCTCGACATGGTGTTCGAAGAAAGGCTCCGGAACCGTCACGGGCGCATCCTGTTGGCCTCGGACTTTCATTCCCTCGAATGTCCCCGTCGGCCCTTCCGGCCCGGTGACGCCTTCCATGATGTTGCCTTTGACGTAGTACTGCTGCGGGCCGAAGGCGGGGTTCTCGAATTGGGGGTTGAGGTAGGTCTTGACTTCCGAAGCCGGGCCGGGCTTGTAGTAGTTATTGACGAAGTTGACCTGCTTGGCGCCACCGTCGGTGGTGCGATGTTTCCAATTATAGACCACCATATTGCGGATATCGAGCCGCCCGTCGTGGCGGTTGGCTTGATCGATCGCGCCCGCCAGCGACCAGTTCCGGCCGGCGTTGTGCGCCAGCAGGCTGTGGTGGAAGCTGCCGATATTGCCGCTGATCGATCCCGCGAAGCCATGGGCCGATCCGCTGCCGTATTTCTTGTGGCCGGCGATGTTGAGCGCCTCAGAGATCAGGTTGCGCTGGAAGGTGATGTTCTTGGCACCGCGCGAGCTGAACGCCTCGTCGATGCTCCAGGAGATCGAGCAGTGATCGATGATGCAATGATCGCAGCTGGCGAAGCCCATCCCGTCCATCGTCTCGCCGGTCAGGCTGCCCAGCCGTAGGCGGACAAAGCGAAGGATCGTGTCGCAGCCTCCAAGACCGCCGAAGGTGTAGTTGCGGATGCAGATGCCCTTTCCAGGTGCTGTCTGCCCGGCGATGGTCAGAAACTCGTTCTCGCCGCGGGAGACAAGTTTGGACTTCAGACTGATGAGCCCGGAGACATCAAAGACAACGGTGCGCGGACCGGTGGCTTCGACTGCCTCACGCAGCGAGCCAGGACCCGAATCATTGAGGTTGGTGACGTGCATCACGCGCCCGCCGCGCCCGCCGATGGCGAAACGTCCGTATCCCTCGGCGGTGGGGAAGGCGAGATAGCGGACACGGAAGTGCCAGACATCGCCACGTGCAACCTTGCCTTTGGCATCGACCGAATCAACCCGCCAGGCGTAGTGAAGCAGCGAGTTGTAGGCCACGATGGGTGCGGAGTAAGAACCGCCTTTGACCGAGGCCAGAAAGCCTTCGGAGTCTTTCGTTGCGGCGGCGATTTTGCGTCCGGCGGCCTCGGGGTCACGGTCGCAGACCATATAGACGTGATGGCTGACAGCCGAGCCGGAGGGTGTCCAAGTCAGCGACACCTTGCCGTCATCGCAGTCGGCGTGCCGCTCGTAATCTGCGGGCACGGGCTTGAGAGCTTTCTTGCGCGGGTCGGTGACATCGATCGCGAAGCCGTTGAGCAGTACGCGGCCGCTACTGGCAGCGGCGATCCGAATCACAACGGGCTGGCCTGCCTTTGCTTCAAACGTAATGAATGAGGTCCCCACCTCATCGTTGTGGCGGGGCTCCGTGGACGGTTCGATACCCTCGACCTTACGGCCGCCTGTCGAAACGGTGTAGGTGCCGGCCGCGCCGCCAAGAGCGTGGTGATAGCCCACGAAGCTGTGCGGCCCGGGCGCGAGTCCTTCGAGCTGGACTTCCATCACGGCCGGATCGCCGGTGGCGACCGCGCCCTCTGCACCCACTGTGACACCGTGGATGAGGATCGCCTTTTTGCCCTTGATGCTGAGGGATCCACCGTCTCCGCGCGCACGCAGGGTGACGGTCACGCTGCCAAAGGATTGGCTCATGTCGCCTTCCGAAGGCTGCCAGTTTTCCCACCCAACGGTGCGCATGTCAGTACGCCCTTCAGAGTTGATATCCACGCGTAAGGGTGTTGCACCCGTTGGCACGGCGTCCAGTGATGTGCCCTTTGACGCAGACCTGCTGCGGTTCGTGGCATTGGGGGAAGCGGGCGACTTGCAGCGAATCATACGGGCGGCGAAATCGCGAAGAAACTCTTCACGCCAGCGGCTCACAGTCTTGGCACCGTGATGATTGCCCTCAGCAACAGCAGGGTCGGGATCGTCGGTCCACCAGTTTGGAAGGTGCGATGATGGCTGAGTCGCCTGTTCAGGTTTGGGTAAGTCAACGGTGATCCTGCCGGTCTTGCCCTCGAACGCGGACACGTTGCCGCGGATTTTATAGCTGAAACTACCCTTCGACTTCGGGCAGAAACGGAAACGCATGGTACCGTCACCAGGTGCATGACCGGGCAGGGTCTGGTTGCTGACAACGAATTGCGCCTCTGGCTTGTCCGGTACGCCGTGGCCGAGCGGCAGCGCAAGCTCAAGGATGCCGAAAATCTCCATGCGATCGACCGTTGTGGTGAGCCGGTCGAAACGGACATACGGACGCTCCCAGGCCCGAACGAAACGTCCACCCCAGCCTGGCTTCGACGGATCGTCTGGTCTGCCCTTGAGCACCCAACCCACAGAGGGTGTGTCACCCATCTTAATTGTGCCTCCGAGTTTCGTGTTGAAAAACTCACCAAGCGCGCCCTTGCTGGCGATGTGCTGGGTCACGAATTCCTTGTTGCCCCATTCGCCCGATTGGTTGCCACCGACAAACCAGCCGCGATACGTGGCATTGGACTCGATGATCCACAATTCTGGATGGTGATCGACGATGTATTGGTAGGCGTCCGGGCTCCACTTCTTGTTCGGCCCACCGATCCAATACACGCGTAGCTTGGGCAAAATGTCGGGCGCGTCGTGCAGGGCTTGCGCCAAGTCCTCGATTAAACCCCAGACCAAGATGTGGAGTGGACGCGGATCATCGCGCCGCGCGCACTTCACGATCCACTCCGAGCCCTCCGTCGATTGTCGCACCCCGGCGTAAGGAGCCATCTCGGTCTCGCCCTGCTTGGTAATTGCACGCAGCACGTCGGCAGTGGGGTACTTATCGCAATACGTCTTCAGGTTGGGGTAATCGTTCGCATAGCAATCGATGACCTTCAAAATATCCTCTTTCCGACCGCGACCATAGGGCGACGAAACCAGACCCTCAATGTCCAGGACATCTGCATAGAGGAGCAGATGCACCATCGACTGAAAATCGTCAGGGTCTGTGCCGCCGATATCAGAAGATACGAGGACGCGGTGCTGGTGCCCTGTAGTGATGGAACCTTCTCCAAGCACCGGGTTCCAGTCGCCCTCAAGGCTTACTGCGCTTGTGGTATTCGCTTTGAAGATATTTTCCTTGGTATACTCGGCTGCTTCCTCGTCTGTGAGCTGATGCGTCCAGGACAGGCGATCGTTCGGTTTGTATCCAGGACCGCTGTTTTTATATTCGGCATAGTACGCCGTTTTATGGTTGTCTCTCCCATTCCATAGGGACCAGCCCAATCCTGTTCGGCACTTGTATTGCTACCTTACAATTTGCTGGCAATCTAGGCAATCTGAACATTAAGAGGTGACCATTTATCGACATCTAGTGGTGTATTTTGCAATGCTGTTTCGGTGCGCGCAGCATAAACCCCAGCAACAATCCAGATGGGGAATGAGCATGTGAAAGATCAGTCAATCTTTTTCAATTTGGCAATATGAGCCATCAATTCTTCTTCATCAGCC
>JADHXR010000151.1 GCA_016782865.1 Phycisphaerae bacterium | reverse complement strand
TTCTTATGCGGCGGGTCAAATGTATACCCATCTTCCGGGGTCGGGGGGTAAACCAGCGCGGGATGCGGGAGATCATCCGGGAAATCAGAGGGGGTAGTTGTATTCACATCTATCCCGGCCAACGTTAACACGCCAAATCCCATAGGGCTGGTCATGCCGCCTGAAGCTCAAGAAGAGGATGTCACAGTTGCTATGGATCTGCCGAGAGGCACATGGTTGATAGCTGGTGGGGTTGGAGGTGCGCGTGTTTCAGATGTGGAGGGTGAGGAAGTCGACGGCGGCGCCTTCACGCGATATGAGTTTGCGGCCAAGGCTACCAACACCACCAAGAGTTGGGGATGCGTCTTCGTCGGCGGGAACTGGCGGGATAAGCAGGTCGGGCAATTGCGCTACTCCGTAAAACGTGCGTCCGGAGAAACCACACCCATAATATCCGTGCCTCTGCGCGCCATTGAAGTGCAGCCGACACCCCAGCCTGCAAAGATAGTGGCCGGATTCGGCTGGTATTCGCTGCCGGGTATCCAAAGTTGGCCTGATGGGCTAGCCTCTCTCCGGAAACTGGGTATCAACACAGTGAGCAGCTTCGTGCACTGGATGAGAGACGACGATAAGGAGCTATGGAGTTTCTGGGATAAGTGCGCCGAGCGAGGATTCAGGCGACTCAACATAGACTCAATGTTCCATCGCATGAGAGAAGCGGATGAAATCCACTGCCAGTTCGAGGATGGCAAGCATGGCTCCCGATTGTGTCCATCTTACCGCGGTCAGTATTATCAGAGGGAGGTCCGGCGGATTGCCGATCAATGTGCCCGGGCAAAGCCTGACTATCTGTTCTGTGACATAGAGATATGGGGATGGCGAGGACCCGTAGACGCCGAGAGGTGCACACGCTGTAAGGCAGACTTCGAGGCAAGCAGTTTGAAGACCTGGGAGCAATGGAAGCTGCAAAAAGGTTACGAGATGTGGACCGATGTGGTTAAGTCCGTGCGACGTACCGCCAAAGAGGCAGGCGGGCCCGGGGTGGAGTTCGGAGTCTATGATTGGCGCGCCGGTAAGGCGTATCAGTCCACATGGCCTTTCGACCGCCTGTATCCCGAATACCTCCAGAGTTCTCAGGTTTCTACATACACGCCCCTTTATCCGTACCACATCTCACTCATCGGGAACAAATGTCGCGAGGACAGATCGAATCTGCCCAGGGCCGACGTGATTCCCTGGATTACCCCCGGCAATGCCGGTACCTTCCCAGGAGAGAGGTTTCGATACGCTCTGCTGGAATGCTTCGCCAACGGGGCGCGGGGGGTGAACTTCTGGAACAACCGAGTATGGGATGCCGAGCTTATGGCTGCATACGCGCGAGTTATTCGCAACGTTGCACCGGTGGAGGATTTGATCATATCAGGGAGACTTCTGGAGGGCGCAGAGATCGAAAACCCGGGGCGCATAAGCGGCGTGGCAAGCGGTGATGAGATACTCGTACTGGTGGCGGATTATCTAAGGGCCGGCCCAACGAAGCTGGGCATCAGACTTCCGGTGAAGAGCAAGTGTACGGTAACCGATCTTGACACACGGGAGAAAGTGGGAGACATATATCCTGACGAACGTTTGACCATCCCACTGCACACTGAACGAGTTCGGCTCTTGCACGTAAAGCCAGAGACGCATGCGCAACGGTGATGTTATATCATCTTGTGGAGAATCAACAAGAGATACGTGTGAAACAGGTTGCACATTCTGCGGTCTTGTCGAGGCAGTTGGAGATCTCCCTGGACTACATCAGGTGATCAGAGGTATGAGTATGACAAAACAAACGAGTGGAAATGGCCATATGATTGTGTTGCCGAAGGCGTACATACACCTGATAGCAGCCTGCGCAATGGTAATAGGCAATGTGGTGAATCCCGTTTCCGCCAAAACATACTATGCTTGCCCGCAAGGGGGCGGAGATGGTTCTTCTGTCGAAAGTCCGTTCGCCGTTGAAGACTTCTGGAACGAAGCTCAACCCGGCGATACCTTGATTCTCCTCGACGGATTGTACACGGGTCCGAGGTCTATGGTTAAACCGCCGGAGAATCTGTCAGGGACGAAGGATTCTCCTATAACCGTCCGCGCCCTGCGCGATGGAAAAGTCACAATTGACGGCAAGGGAGTCCTGCAGCCGATTTCCCTTTACCACAATGATTGGTGGGTCGTCGAGGGGATTGACGCCTGCAATTCGAAATCCACGGTCGTCAGTCTCAGTCGGTCAAACCACTGCATCATTCGGAGAATGTGCGGTTGGAACGCGGCTGACGGTAACACGAACATCTTTGCGGCGCACTACGGAGAGCACAATCTGTTTGAGGATTGTGCCGGCTGGGGCATTGCCCGCAAGACTTTCTCGTGCTCACAGGGCGGCAATTACACGACGTTCCGTCGTTGTTTTGGCTCATGGGAAGGTTGCCACAACGTCGGTCCCAAAATGGCTTTCACTCTCTTTTACAACAGCCACCACATCGCCGCTGAGAACTGCATCGCCACATGGGACGGCAAGTTGATGCGCGAAAGCTATACGGTTGCCGGCTACGACGGTAAACCATTCACCCAATGGAAGGACGGCTCCGGCAAGCCGCGCCATTATTCCGACTATGGCGTGGACCAGCCCTACGGCTGTTTTGGCATGGACAGAATCGACAGGGGGCCCACAAAGGGACCATTTGTATATGGCTGCATAGCCTACCGTCTCAAATCCCAGCGGGTTGTCAGTACTCCCGGCCTATTCTTCATGCGTTGCAGACAACCGCATGATGGATGGTTTGAGAACTGCGCGGCATTGGTCGAGGCCGGTGCGGCAGACGTACGGACTTTCAACCTGACCAACGTGGATGGCCGCAACCTCACTGCAGTAGGAGGCTTGAATCCAGGTTTTGGAAAGGGTGATATTTCCAATATTTTCAGGGGGGCGGGCACGGAGGGACCTGCAGCCTGGCGAGGGATGTTTCGCAAGGAAACACCTGAGCGAGGCGCACATTTGTACTACCGTTACGAAAATGGCAAACTGACGGACAAACCCTTGTGGCCCTGGCCCATGAACGACCGCATCAGGGAACTAACCGGCATGGATCTCACTGCTACTATCTCTGGTCTTGCCCAATAGCAGAATCAGCGGAAGAAGAAAGCCCTATTCACATGCCGAAAGTGGCGCGCAGGGTCAACGAACACGCACAGGCTTTCAATATTTTCCCTCTTTATTCTTCCTGTCAGATATCATTGGCCGCCGGCACTACGAATGGTTTGCGATAGTCGCGCGTCAACATCGCGTTGGCTGCGGGGCTGTCGATGAATTCCTCGTTGTCCGAGTCGATCGCCAGCCATGGGCCGAGGGTCAATGGTGTCTTCTCGATATCCACGCCGTTGTCGCTCAGGTGCCGGCGAATCTCCTGGAAGGTCTCCACGACGTTCTCGTTCACCTTGAGGGTTTCCAGTGCCTGCTGAATCTCGCGGGGCGAGGCGGGCCTACCCAGGCGCTGTGAGAGGTTGCCCACGTGGACCACCGCCGTCGAAATATGCCCTTCGTTGATGTCGGCGTTCAGGTCCTCTCGTTTGCGGCTGCGCACTGCCTTGACAAAGTTGGCGAAATGGTCCTCGTTGGGTCCTGAGAGCTTCTGAATCAGCTTGCCTTCAGGATCATAGACCGATGTGCCGCCGGCTCCGCCGCTCAGATAGCCCTCGGTGCCGACGATCAGCGTAGCTCCGCGCTTTGGGCGGGCGGTCTTGAGGTTGCGCACTTCCTGGACGACGGTAATCGGCCCGAAATCGTGAATAGTGACCTGCACGCTGGGAGTCTCGGCGCAGTCGTCCATACCAACGCGCCCGCCGTAGCTGAGCACGCCTCGGCCAAGCCCCTTGAGGCCCACTAACATGCGCATCGCATCCACCGGGTGGACACTGTTGTTGGCGAGTTCCCCGCCTCCCCAGTCCCAAAACCAGTGCCAGTCGTAGTGGAAGTTCTTGCGCCGGACCGGAAGTTCCATCGGCGCCGGGCCAGACCAGAGGTTGTAGTCCACGCTCGGCGGTGGGGAGTACCGGCCCGCCGGGCCGATTGAGGCCCGCGACCGATAGGTGCAGACGTGAGCGAGCTTGACCTGGCCGAGTTTGCCTTCGCGGATGTACTGGGCCGCCGCGTGGTTGGAACCGCTGGAGCGGTACTGCGTGCCGCCCTGACATATCCGGTCGTACTTGCGGGCGACCTGTACCATCCGCCGGCCCTCGCTGATGTTGTGGCTCAGCGGCTTTTCCACGTAGACGTCTTTGCCGGCCTGCATCGCCCAAATAGCGGCCAGGGAGTGCCAGTGGTTGGGCGTAGCGATCGAAACGATGTCCACCGACTTGTCGTCGAACATCCGCCGCATGTCCTGGACAAATTTGGGCTTGCTTTTGAACCGGCCGGCGACACGTTCGCCGATCGCGCTGTCCACGTCGCAGATGTAGCTGACAACGCAATCGTCGCGGGAGTCGAAGGCCTTGGCGTGAGCACCACCCCGGCTTCGCACGCCAATCACGGCCACACTCAGCCGCTCATTGGGGCTTCTGCTCTGTTTGGTTCGATCCGCGGCAACCAGCACGCGGGATGACCCGACGGACACAGTCGCTGCGGTCAACAGGGTCTCTTCCAGGAACAGACGACGACTGAGACGTTTCATGATCTGAGATCTTCCATATGTCTTCATAAACAGTGCTCCTACATAGTGTACTACGCCATTTTACTTACCCGCAAACTTATGGGTATTCGGGTTAATACCCAGCACCTTTGCCATGGTCAGACCCCACATCTTCTCGCGGGTGGCTGGGGGGACATTGTTGGCATCCAGCATCTTCTGAAACCTCTCGATATTTGCCGTCAGCCCGCTGGGCTTTTCATCTGTGCCAAAGACGATATGTTCCCATGCGTCCGGCCCGCCTTTGAGGGCGTGGGGATTATGCTCTGCTTCGTCACTGGCCCACCACAGTATCTCGCTCATCCGAGCCAGTTTATCCAGCTTGATGAATTTCAGAAGTGTCGAACCTGTAACGTCAAAGTACAAGGCCGGATTCCATCGGGCCGCTTCGGCGGCTTCCTCATACCAGGGATTGCCAAAGTGTGCGCCCTGAACTGTCAATCGCGGAAACTGCCGGCAAATCGTGTCCAGATACATTGGGCGCATCCTTGCCGATGAGCCCCACTGTGGCTCGTCCTTGATAGTATGGGACGAAATCCCGGTGTGGAACAGCGTGTGCAGGCGATATTCCTCGCACAGCCGGTATATTTGAAAATATGACGGATCATCGTAATTCTTCTGTGGGCTGTGGAATTTCATCCCGACAAAGCCGTTCTTCTTGAACGTCTCTATTTCGCGGATCGCGTTGGAGTCATCGAGGTTGACGCGGCCACACTTTATGAAAACGTCCGGGTAGCTCGTGGCGGCGTCCTTCATAAGTTCCATATCATCCATCCACGTGAGAACGAAGGCCATGGCGTTGTAATGGCGGTATGTCTTGACCATCTCCTCGACCCAGGCTTCTGTGCCGCCGCAGTGAATATGTGAATCGAGAATGAACTTCGGGGCCTTCGTCGAGCTGCTGTTTGATGAAGTCGCGGCTGGTCGAGCGGCTTGGTTTACCGCGGTCAATGCTGCGGCCCCCATCGCCACTTTCGCACTACCGCCAAGAAATTCTCTTCTTCGCATACTCTCTGTCAATTCGTCCATCTTATGCTCCTTCATATGGAAAGCAAAGCTCGCCTACAGGCTCTGCGCGTCGGCCATATATACGTTGTCACATTTCTCCACATCGGAGTTGTAGACTACCCACCGGTCGTCAGGGCTGAAGCTTGGGTGGCCGTGGCTGGCCTGAGTCAGCCAGGATGTACCGTGCCAGGCCAATCGACGGACCTGGACGCGGCCGTTAGCGTGAGTCATCAGACCGATATACTGACGGCCTTCATTGTCGTCGGCGCTGAGGTAGGCCCCGTCTCCCACCAGCAGGCTATTGTCTGAATTCGACTGGACGTGGCCCGGACGGCGGCCGGGGAAGAGGTACTGACGAATCCACGTCCCATCGGGCCTGATAAAGGCGTTGTACTCCTCCCGGCCATCCTCGCGATCCAGCGAGTACTGGAAGCCAACGTCTCCCTGCTGGGTGAAATACTCATGCACACATGACTCGCCCGGCCGCTGAGGATAGAGCGGCAAGGCCTTGCGCATCTGCTTGTCGTCGAGGTTCACAATCCACATGCGCTGATCCACGCAGGTGCTGCCGCCTTCATGGCAGAAAACGATGATGTTGGGCTGCGTCGGGTGGATCAGGACGTGGCTGATCCAAGTCGTCTCGCCCCAGGCGGCTACTGCGGCGCCGCTCTCGGTGTCGACTCGCATAACGACCGAGCTTGGGCGCTGATAATAGCGTTCGTGCATCGTTGAGTAGATGCGGCCGGTCCGCGTGCTCAGTTCCGTTTCTTCACAATAAGCGAAGGCTACGTAGCGGCCGTCGGCAGTACAGGTAGGCAGGGCCGGTCTGAAGCCGTCCGGCACACGGTACAGTTCGCGGTCTTCGAGCGTGTCGACCTTGACCGAGTGGAGTGCCGGTCCGTCGAAGTAAAACAGCCTGCCGCTCCGCGCGACACATGCCATGTTGGCCGAGACTTTCTGACCCGCCGTTAATTGCGCCAGACGGCCGGCGGGGATATCAAGTATGTACCACTGGTATGCGCCGGACCGGTTCGATATAAAAATGGCGTTGTCGGCGTCATTGCCAACGAAGGCCCATGACGTGAAATACGGATGCACGTTACTGGAGCCATCACCGGTAAGCCGACGGACGCGGGCGCCCGTCTTCGGGTCCTTGTACTCCTTGATTTCGCTGCGGACTTGAAAGACCTTGCCCCGGCTGGTGGCGACGGGGCTTGTATCGCCTGTTACCTGTCCGGCGTTCTGCGGCGGTTCGGCTGCCATTGTGAGATTCAGGCTGGATACTGACACAGCCGCACTGCCGAGTGCGGCCAAGCGTGTCAGGAACAATCGGCGGTCAATTAAGTTCACCCTCAATCCGTCCGGCACGTCAATTCTTCTTCTTTGCATAATCTCTCTCCCGAGTTTCGAGTATGATTCCTCTTGCCGCCCGATCTCACGAACGCTCCCCGTCAAAGGCCATGACTGTTTCCTTGCGGTCAAATGAACCATGTCCCCACCTTGTGAAACCGGGCACCGGAAATAATTCGACCTGGCCCGAGCCGACGTCCACCAGGTAGAGCCGCGTGAGCGAAACACCCATCAGATAGCCATGAACCAGGACGCGTCGCCCATCAGCCGTCCAGAACGGACCGTGGAGCCATTCCCCAGGTTTCAATTGCACCGGAAACGTCGGCTCGCCGTCGGGCCATCTCATGACGGCCACGTTGTGTGGTGAGCCCTTAATCTCACCCGTATGGTAGGCCAGAAAACGGCCATCCAGAGAGATACATGGCTTGAAGTCGGTTCCCTCGTGCCGCGTCACTTGCACAGGCTCACGTCCGCTCACCTCCATCCGCCACAGGTTCGCAGACCCGGAACGATTCGATACGAAAACCAGTGTGTTCCCGTCAGGAGACACGCAAGGCCGCGAATCGCTCCATGGGCCATCCGTGAGCTGCCGCTGGTTCCCGCCATCGGCGTCCATCCTCCAAATGTGGGGGTGGGATGAGCCGTTCCCAGATGAATAGAAGATGGCCTCGGCGTCTGGCGACCACGATGGCCCTTCACTCCGCCCGTCCGAGGTGAGCCGACGGCATTGTGACCCGTCAACTGCCGAGGACCAGATGTCAGAGCCCGTCGTTCGGTCTTCTCTTCCCCAGAAAACGACGAAAGTACCGTTCGGGTGCATCATGGGTTGATAGAAGGCGCCCTTCGGTCCCAGCCTCAGGATCGTGTCCGGCACGACCTGACGGTTGCGGAGACGAGCCGTCCAAACGCCCGTCTTGATCCGCTGAGCGTCCTGGGCGTTCGCGGCGTGAACTGACGCAGGCGAGATGACAGGTGCCTCCGCTCCTCTGATCTGCTTGCGCCCTTCTCGGTGATCGCCGCCGCGCACACTCCGAACAAGACTGTCACCCCGCACCTCGGACAAGAACCATGCGGCGACCAGCAAGATCAATATCCGAATGTCTAGTGTTATGCCGTTCACTGTTGCCTCCGGAGATAGATCACTGCGTCGCCGTCGAATGGCGGCTTGAACGAACGTTTCCGGCCGCCGGAAGTGCTCTCGCCCGGTGCGGTGTCACCCGAGCGAGGGTCGAGCCATTCAACCACGAGTGGGCCGGACGCTGCGGAAAGGTCCACCGTCACCTCACCGCCCTTGGGCAGGTACACCAGGTACTCCCTGCCCGGATCGGCCAGACAGAACTCAGTCGAGGCAAGCTCGCCATGCGGTGTCATCGCCGCCAGATTCATCTTCCGGGCGTAACGCAGCGTGTAGCCCATGTTGCGGCGGAGGGGCTCGAACTTCGGGTCAAAGCGTTCACCGAGCACACTGCCGTCGTAGGGATCCATAAAGATGGGATTGTGCCCGCGCAGAAAGCTTCGCCAAACCCAGCCATGATTGCCGCCGACGCCCCAGACATGGTCGGTATCCAGCAGGCTGACCTTGCGGCCGTCCCATGCCGGCGCCGGGTCGCGGTAGCCGTCCACACCGCCGGGCGAAATCCAGTCAGCCGGACTTGCCAGCATAGTGGCGAGACGCTCGCCGCCGTGTCCCGTGATGCCGACAGGGTGCTGTTTGGGTTTCGTCCGCTCGTAGTCCTTGATTGTCTTGACCACCCACCAGTTCCACTCCTTGACTCCACCCTCATTGGCCACCTCGAAGAGCACATTATCCAGATGGTTCACTGTATCGACGACCTTGCGGATGTAGGCCTCCTGCAGGGCAGAGATTGCGGGGCTGGCCAGCGAATGTACTTCCAGCACAATGCTGTCGCCATTCAGATCGCCTGTGATGCCGTTGATGTTGTTGTCGGGGCCGAACGGATGA
The DNA here is from genome assembly GCA_016782865.1 of Phycisphaerae bacterium. Classification (GTDB taxonomy): domain Bacteria; phylum Planctomycetota; class Phycisphaerae; order Sedimentisphaerales; family Anaerobacaceae; genus SG8-4. The sequence continues at coordinate 9,839 of JADHXR010000151.1, read as the reverse complement.
GAGCGATATGCCCAGCCGTCCGGGGCGGGTGCGCGATTGCGGTCTCCATGGCTCAGGCCCCAGCCCTCGAATAGCATCACGGAGACGTAGATACCCCGGTCGCCGGCGGCGCGGACCCGCGTCCTCAGGCGGTCGAAGTACTCCGGATTGAACTTCGTCAGGTCGAACTTCGGCTTGCCGTCCAGAGCATTGCCCGGCCCTGTCCGTGCCCACGCCAGCGGGGCGCATTGGTGAACGAAGTCCTTGCCTAGCTTGCGATTCGCCCGCGTGTCCCATGCCACCGAATCCCACGTCCACAAACGGATGAAGTTGTGCCCGTAACGTTCGAGAAAATCGAGATAAGCCTCGAAATCGAACGCCGCTGGCGGGCCGGCCTTGCTCATGTCGACCAGATTGTTCCATGTGTGCGATCCGGTCAGATACACCGCCTTCAACGAGCCGTCGACGTTTTTGGTCCCCTCGGTGAAGTAGCGCGAGTTGGCCGGGTGAACCCTCAGCGGACCGGCGGCGAGTGTAGACTCGTACGCCTCACCTTGCGGGCGGTGTCTTCCATCCGTGACGGCATCGTAGGCTCTCGCGGACACAACGGCTGCCGTACTCATCAGCAACAAACTGAACCACACACTTTGTTTCATGCTCTCACTGTCCTTCAATCTTTGACCCCTTTGTTCATATGCACAGTTTGCTCCAGAACTCAATGTGACCATCCGGGTAGAGAAACCGTAGCCTGATAGTTGGAGTAGTTGTACATTGGATTGCGCTGCGGCCGATAGAGCCGCCCGGTCCTGGGATTGTCACTCTGCGTGTAGACCCAGATTTCGTGCGGATCCCAGACAACGACTTCATCACGGCAGTCACCGGTCAGGTCCAAAACGGCGTTGCACATGTCGGGATGCCCATCGTCCGGGAACACCACAGCCTTGCGACCCCAGCCGTCATACATACCGCCCTCTATTACGTTGGGATTGTGCACGAAGAATTCCTCTGAACGGCCCGTCCAGTTGACGGGCAAGCACATGCTCCCGTACTGACAGGGTTCGAAGTCGTAGTAAATGTTTCCTTCGGCATCGTAATAGTGGATGATGCCTTGGTTGTTCCAGAAGTTGATCGACACGCTCTCCAGGCCGGACAGATCGTCTCGGAAGTTGGCCGTGGCGGGATTTTGGCCATGACCGATATAGTGATGTGTCAGGATATTGCCGTTCGTATCTGTAAAGAACAAACCTTCGTCACTGGCGGCGCATAACAGACGCAACTCCAAATCGTCACGCAGCTTAACAAAGGCCACACCGTCGGCGTGGTCGCGAATCGCGCCGTCCAGCGACCACAGCCTGGTTCCGTTGTCGTCAAAAAGCGTATACCCCATCATCAGTTCGTCCCTGCCGTCCTGATCCACGTCGTATGCGAAGGGTTGTCAATAGCAGAGTTCGCATATTCAACCTTTCTTTAACTAACTGCTTGATCTGCATCCGGGCGTGATTATACTTCATGCTGCCAGGTTGGCTACAGCCCTAATACATTCAGCAATATCTTCTCAGCCACGGGATCATAAGTAGGCCTTGCCACATCGAGGTGGCTCTTTACGTCAAGCTGTAGCAAAAGTATTGTCCCACTTCCAGATGCAGTAGGAACCTCGGCTACCACAGGGCTGGTATCGTCACGGACCCAGAGGATTTTCTTTCCTCGCTGTACTGCCGGCCCTTTGAGGTCTGCTACGGCAACTGTACCTGGAAGGCCGTTCCATCGCGTAAGGCACTGGGATGAAACCTCGGAGAGAATTCGGTGTTCGACGTCCTCATAGGGAAAGACTCGTGAGCCGCCGATAGAGCCTATTTGGACGTGGCACAGTTCACTCCAGTCCCACGACCTCGTCGACAGTGCAGCGATAGTACCGCCGGCACTCGCGAAATCACATAGCAATGGGGCTGCGCGTTTTTCTTGGTGAGTCAGTCTTGCAGCATCCCAAATGATTACCATGTTCTCGTTTGGGTTAAGTTCCTTGATGCTTCTCGAAGTTCTGATGCCTTTGGATTCGAAATATTTAGCTGCCGCTTCGTCTGAGCCTATGACGACAAGAGTCCGTTTTCTTGTCCGACTACTTACTCGTGGTGGTTCTATGGCGCGCACAAAACGCTGACTCAGAACAGGACGCCCGGAGATACCTGTTGTTCTGGCCGTCAGCCAAAATTCTCCTTCTTGTTTAGGCACATGCCACGTTACAGGTCTTTTAGTGATCGTGTCGGCTCCGATATCGAAATCGAAGCTCCATTTGGCCAGCGGCTTCTTGAAACACTCGGCTTCCGGTATGAACTCCGGCGACTCCTCAGTCAGCAGCAGGTCGACGTGAATCGTAGCATTATGCCAGGAGTCATTGATCAGATAGACGTCGGTCGTCACGCGTTGGCCTGTGACGTAGTTCGCGTTGAAGAGATCGAGGCTCGCCAGCACGGGCGACAGTGCGCTGTGCCAGGCTGCGGAGACGGGCCTGGCAAAACCGCCTTTCCACTCCTGGCCCGTTCGGGTTTTGGTCCAACCTGCGTACATGTACGGCCACATCCCATCCAAACGGGCACGACGCATGGCTTCAGTATGCTCCATTCCGATCTGGGCATACGCCAGTGCATCGGCCTCTTTGTCGTCTGTACCCGTCCACTGACAAAGGGGCCTCTTGAAGATGTTCATGTATTCAGTATTTGTGGTGGTTCGCCCCTTCGAGCGATCGAACCAGCTTTGGATTTGTGTTTGCAGTTTTCCTTCGTAGGTCTGTACGGTATTGCCACATGTATGTACGTCGAAATTCTCCTTTGTGCCCGTATCCCCTGTACGCAAGGTCGGGCGTGTAGGATCGAGTCGGCGGACAAAATCATGGTAGGGGCCCGTTTCCCACGCGGAGTCATTTCGAGACTCGTTCGACAGTACCCACATGATAACCGACGGATGGTTCCACAAGCGAGCCATCCAGCCGGCGGCATCGGTGAGCACGTTCTGGTGCCAGATGTCGTATTCTTCCGCAGTGAACTTGTAGTCGGCGTAATTGTACAAGACAGGAAATTCAGCCAGGATCATGGTGCCATATTCATCGCAGACGTCGGCCCATTTTCTTGGCGGTGGTTGAGTGTGAGTTCGAAAGGAGTTCATACTCATTTCTCTGGCCTCGATGACGAGGTAGTCTTTCTCCTTGCCTGTAATGACATCACCCCAGTCCCACTCAAAAACAAGGTTTGACCCCCTGAGCCATAGGTTCTTTCCGTTCAGCTTGTAGTTGCCGTCAGCCACTTCCACGGTCCGCATGCCGAAACGAAAGTCGAGTTCGTCGAGAATTTTGCCCGCCCTGATGAGTTGGACATGTGCCATATATAGATTGCACTCCTCGTATGTCCAGGGCTTGAATGCAGGCATCGGCACATCGAGATAGAAATGCTCAGGGTCTGACAAAGATACATCCGGCATCAGCGAAGCTGAGGTCTCACCTTTGCCGATTACTGGGCCATCCGGCCAGAGTCTGACTTGAGCAGAAATCTTGAGATCGGTGACTTGTGCATTACCAACCGGTGTTACACGCAATGTGACTTTGCTTTTGGCCAGGTCGGGAATAGCCAGGACCCATTTCATGTAAACAGTGTCGGAGAAATCAATCCAAATGTCGTCTGCCACAGCCGGCATGCCGCGACGATGATTGCTTGCAAATCCGGCCGGGATGAGGAAATAGCCGCTCTTAGCCTTTCGGACACCGCCGGGGCCCGGAATCAGGAGCACGATTTCGTTTTGGCCGGTCTTAAAAGCGCCCTCTGGCAGTACCGTCTGATACGGGCCTGTCGGCTCATTCTGACCGACCTTCACCCCATTGATGAAGGCGGTGGCTCCAAAGGCGACGCGATTCCAGCGTAGCACAGCCATATTCTGCGCCTGTGCCCGTGATACAGTGAAGGTTCTTCGAGCCCAGACGAACTTGATGCTTCTGGCAGCACTATCGTTCCACTCGACGAACGGGCCCGGCAAGGTCACAAGCTCCCAAATCAGCTTCCGTCCACCCCCGGCGATTTCGGCATGCTCATCGCCATTGCCAAGAGCAAACTGCCAGCGGCCGTTCAAAAGGATAGATTTGTCTCTCCGCCCCTCATAGGCTTTGGCAGAACAGACAATAGAACCAACCATCATCATAATTGCGGTGCTGAAAACCTGTATCCGGCAATACGTGGTCATCTTTGTACATTTCATTGCAGTTCTTCCACTTATCTTCGCTACTTGTCTCTGAGGTTCACATATCGAAACGCTGGGATAATCGCTACGGATTCTTGATTCTAATCTTGGATCGTGATGGCCGTCGTGTCCCGCACAAGATGGCCTCCATCAGAACCTTGAAGTTCCAGCACATAAGTGCCAGGACACTCGAATGAGGCTGTCGTGATCAATTCGTATGGTTCATCAAAGTAGACCTCACCCGGGCCGCTGACCTTGCGCCAAACCGTCCAGCGTGCCGTGACACCGGTCGAAGGACCATCCTCGTCGGAAAAGACGCCGTGCAGAGTAACGTCTCTCATCGATGAAATCATCTCTTGGCTCGCATTGATGAGAGGCGGCTCGTTCACGATTGCTCCCGGCGCAAGAGCGGCGACCTCCGCATCGGACAGCGGGCGCGTGTATAATCTGACGTCATCAATTTGACCGTCGATCTTGGTGGGATTTCCCGGATCGCCCGTGCCAATATAGAGCGGGTCGCTGTTTATCCTGACATCAGGCACGTTGAAAACAGTGTGATCCAGCACACCGTTGAAGTATACCTTTCCTTGCCTCTTGTCCGAATCGAGGACGACGGCGACGTGATGCCATTGGTAAGGCGTGCGGACCGTGTCATCCAAACAGGGAATTCGCATTCCCATGCCGTCGGAATGCAAATAGAAATAAGCGCCGAAACCCACCATGTAATTCTGCCCACCCCACACGTTGCCTTTGTTGAGGAGCTGCGACCATTCATTCCCAGTTGGCCAGAAACCAGGATAGGAACGAGGCTTGATCCACATGGCGATGGTCACCGCATTTTCAGCGTTCAGAGACTCGTGGTGATCGACACGGACAAAATCCAATTGTCCGTCGAGATCGAGTGAATGACTGTTCGGAAAGCCGGTAGGCGCAGCATCCGTGGAGTATTCCGTGCGGCGACTGACACCGACCGGAGTGCCATGGTTTCCCATCCCGGAACTGTCGTTGGGCGTGTTGTCGAAAGTCCAATATCCGGCAAGTTCGAGATCTCCCTGGCCTGACGGCAACACGTTAATCGTTACGGCATCCGTCCGGACGAATTCCCCATCGTCGGCAGATAGTCTGAAAAGGTATACTCCCGAATCGGAGAACCAGACAGCAGTCGATAGAGCGTTTGGATCTTCGATCTCGACCGGTCCCAATCCTCTTGCTTTGGACCAAGTGGTCATGAGAGCTGTGCCGGGCAAGCCATCGTCCGCTGCATACCCGTGAAGAACTACCCTATTGTCGGGCAAACGGATGGTTTGAACGTTGCCAGCATCGACACGAGGCCCGAGATTGGACGGTGGATCAATCTCCAAATCCCAAGCTTTCATCGTTTCCACTGAACTGGCCGCTTCCCAACGAGTGGTTCCGTCCGCGCCAACGAAACGACTTCGCCCTCCTCTTTTGCCGGATGCTTCATCGGGAAAAACCATATTCGCTCCCACCACAGGACAACCGCACTCCACCGCAAGCAGGGAGAGATTATTCAGCAGATTCGCCTGCGGATTGGCAAAGGAGACCAGCATCAACGCGGGTTGTTGAGTGGGGAAAATAGCTCGTTTAGCTGCCGCTCCCGTATCGGCGCAATTCATCACCCCAATCGGCCCCCAAGGAGAGTGAACGACTTGCGCGTCATGATAATTCCCCTGAAAAGCCGGAGCGCCTCCGAAAACCGGATAGACAAAGGCCTTCCGCTGTTTCAGGACGACTTTCCCTCGCTCATCGATCAATACGTTGGTGTCGTAACCACCGCCGGGAACGGCCTCCAGAATCGCCGCCTCGATCCACATTCGGTACCGCAGCGCAATTTCACCCAGTCGGTCTGTCGTTTCGCCCGGTATGGGACGGGCAAGCTCAGCGCCCGACGGCGCTTTGACGATCTGGCCGAAGCCCACATCAATCAACTCGGGGAAAACACAAATCCGAGCACTCGCCTCCGCCGCCTGCCGGACAAAGTCCTCCACCTTGGCCAAATTGCCGGAGACGTCTCGGTCGGTTACCTGGATTTGGCAAATGGCCACCCGGACCGTCTCTCCAAAGCCAAGGGACGGAAGAGCAGCTCCATATGAGATGACAATCATGAATAGGAGAAGCGGCATTCTCTGAGTCATGGATGAATCCTTACGTACAAGCTTCTGAAAGATAGGAATCAGGATTTCCCATGTACACTTCACTGAATCTCTCCTGCAAGGTTTAAGCCTCAAGGTAACGTAATCTCCCCTCATTGTCGACAATATTCCAGTAGAATAGACGTCACGTTCGGCGACTTTGTTGTATTCCCATCCCACGTGGTGTATGGTAGCTTCATGATCGCCAAACGGACCATCCAGGAACTGCCGCTATTACTTTCCTCTGGCGACAACTGTTCCTACCGTTCTTCAGCAACATACTTGTTATAGCGCCCCTGTGAGATGCCTCGCGATAGGGGGGCGGAATTATGGACTCTGTTTATCCTATTTTATTCTTCTTTTTCTTGCCTCTTCGGCACGTTTAGTTCCAGGACCGCACTGTGGTGCATCAGTCGGTCGATGGCCGCAACGGTGGTCATGGGATCCTTGAAGAGAATGTAATGAATTCCAAGTGAGATTACCCCATAGGTGACCAACGGCTTGGGGGTCCGGTGGTCGCCTTCGCACTGCATTTTTCAAACGAAACACGGAGATATGCCAGTCCCTACTTGCTCGGTTTCAGGTGATTCTGAGTTCATCTGACTTCCTCCGCTATCGCCGCACAGGCACGCCGCAGATACTCGGCGAATTGCCAGTTCCCGCTGCTACCGGTCTGGCGGGTGACAACCAGATCGAGGCTGGGCACGAAAGCGATCAATTGGCCGCCCGATCCGGGCTTGTAGCGGGCGTAGCGCGGAATTCCTTTGCCGGTCCGCCCCTCGGTGTTGTCACCGGTCAGATTGGCGGGAAGCTCCCAACCGTGCGAGAAAGTCCTTGGGTTTAGTTTCCACCTCATCTCCGGCGTGCGTACATCGTGCGTGGGGGCCGCGGTCTGGTCTACAAACCACTTAGGAATAACCTGTTTTTCATTCCATTTGCCGTCTCGGAGCATACAGTACGCGATTCGGGCGAGGTCGCGGGCCGGCATGCCCATTCCGTGGGATGGGTGCCTGCCGATTTCCTCTCCGCCGTCGTAGTATTGGAACCACCAATGCTCACACCCAATCGGATTGAACAGCCCTTCGACGGCAAACTCGTCGTATGGCTTGCCCGTGACGTATTCGCAGACGAGCGCTGCGTGGGCCAGCGCGTGCGTCGAATAACCGCAGGCCGTGCCCGGGTCGAACGCCAGCTTGGCAGTTCGCTCGTCGCCGCTATGGCCGAGAATGTACTGCCACGTGCCGTCATTTCGCGCGCCGATCGCTTCGGGACAGATGCCCGACGTGTGATTGAGCAATTGCCTGACCGTGATCCGCGCCTTTCGAGCGTCGCTGAGCGGCCTGGCCCAGGGGATGAAGTCGAATGCCGGATCGTCGAAAGACATTCTCCTCGGTGTGTTGCCTCTTTGGCTTTGCTCGGATGCGATGGCCAGCACGGTCGCACAGATTGCCTTCGAGACCGAAGCAATCCTCCGCGAATCGGTCTTGGCGCTGTTGCCACGCTCGACTTCCAGCACGATGTAGCCGTTACGGATGACCGCCGCCGCAAAATTGCGATTGTCGGATGCCATGAGCCAATCTTTCAACTCCGACAGCCGGTCCGGATTCATGCCGGCAATCCGCCTGATCTCATCTGGCTTGTCAAGTTTTCGCCAGCCACCTTCCGATTCAGGGGGCGGGAAATACGCATCTTCTATGCGTGCTTTCTCTTTCGACAATTCCTTGATCCTTATGTTGCTAAATTCTACCCGGCCGGTATGGCCGAGAAAGCCGATGTAGCCTTTCTCTCGCTTCAAGCCGGGATGCTCCTGGCCGTCCATCGGGCTTGCTTCATCCAGGTTCGCGTCGACAATCACCTCGCCGTTCAGCGTCACTTTGACGTGGCGGCCCTCACAGTGAATCTCTTCCTCGTTCCACCGGCCTGCCGGTTTGAGATGGCCGGTCTTTGCAGGTACAACCCCATAGATCGAGCCGTGCCCCTGGAAACGCTTGAGATTGCGCGGCCATCCGTCAGTGTCAATTACTTGAATCTCCATGCCGATGAATGCCGGGTCTCCATCCAGCGGTGCCCGAATCGCCACGCCGTTGTTGGTGGCCGGTTCGAGCTTGAATGCGAAACGCAGGATGAAGTCCGAGTATTGCCGGACCGACATCAGTTTCAGCGCCGGCAAGTCGACAGATCGCTCGGGATGCACGATCGCCTTGTATACCAACCGGCCTTCTTCGGCCGCCCAGTATTCCGTCGCACCCTGCCAGCCGGCCAGGCTCTTGCCATCGAGAAGACTGACGAATCCCTTCTCGATTTCCTCATCGGACAGGCCGGCGGCCGAAAGTGACGCCGGCAGCAGAAAAGCGACAGCAACGGATGCGAATAAGGACCGCATTATAGTCGTCATAACGAGCACTCCTCGACTTCTTGGCATATAGAAACATTGTCCAACAAATCATTAGATTAATGCGTCGGCCCGGACCAGTCCAGATGTTTGTGCAGAAATTCGTATGCGTCGAAGAACATTGCACGATTACGGGTGATGACGTAGAATGAGCAGCGTACAGATGCACGGATTAACAGGAGTTCTTATGACATCTACTACAAGAAGGACCCTTTCTTTTCTTGTCTTGTCTCTTGTCTTGGCTGAGACCTCCGTCTTGGGCGCCGACATCAATATCCCTGTAGTTCCCAAGGGCCATCCACGAGTTTATGTGAGGCGGGATGATCTGCCGGAGATCAAGGCAAAGCTGAATTCGCCTGAGTTTGCAGCTTCCTGGGCGAGTGTCCGGGATAGCGGACGTCCATTTTGTCAGGCATTTGTCTATCTCACCACCGGCCGGAAGGAAAAAGGCAGTTCCGCTGTCGTAAATGCTTTGCGTGAGCTTGAGAAGTGTACCGATGCTCGAACGCCCGACAATGCTATGCACTGGGGAGCCTGCGTCTATGATTGGTGCTACGACCTGCTGTCACAGCAACAGAAGAATCAGTTCATCGCAGAGTTTACGCGTATCGCTGCTTCCCATTCTCCCGGGTACCCGGCTGACCCGGACGGCCATGCCTTAGTCGGTCACGGCACCGAAGGTTGGGTGCTTACGGATCAGTTGCCGGCAGGTTTGGCGATATATGATGAATCGCCCCAGATGTTCGATGCCGCGGCGCTATTGTTTTTCGCCAAATTTGTGCCGGCCCGCAATTTCGTATACTCGGCCCACATGCATCATCAGGGCGATTCTTATATCGCCACCCGGTTCCAGCACGACCTTCTGGCGAGCTGGCTGTTTCGGCGAATCGGGGCAGGCGATGTGTTCACACGCCGGCAGCAATTTGTGGCCTATCAGCTTCTTTATCACCTTCGGCCGGATGGCCAGCAGTTCAGAAGCGGAGATACCTATGACTGCAGCGGCAGGAGCAATTCCAAGCGGCGTTTGATGCTCCTGGCCGGGGCGTATTATAAGGATCCTTATCTGCTCAATATGGCCGACTCGGATTACTATG